>NZ_JBWOPL010000030.1:0-47141 GCF_056451265.1 Rhodocaloribacter sp.
GACGCCGCCCGAGCGGATGACCGGAGCGAGCGAGCCGCCGGGCGCGATGCCGCCTGCGGGCGGGGATGCGATGCCGTCGCGCCCGACTCCGGCGCCTGTGCCTGAGCCGATGAAGCGCCGCCTGCGTCCGGTCGATCTCGTGCCGGCGCTCGTCGGCGCGGTGACGGCGGTTTACGGCGGCCTGGCCAACCTGCCGCCGCTGGCGCTGGCGCTCTTCTACGCGCTTCCGGCCCGTCGGCTCACCCCTCGCTCGCGCCGTCCGCTGGCGGACACGCTGGCGATACAGGCGGGGCTGTACACGTGGCTGCTCGCGGGCTACGTGCTCGCGCCCGAACGGGTGGCCGAGCCGTGGGTGGCGAGCGCCTTCGTGCTGGCCGTCGTGGCGGGGTTGGGCTGGCTGATGATTCGCCCGGGGTGGCTGCCGGCGCTCGCGCTCGGCCTCGTCCATGTGCTCGCGCTGGCGCTGGACGTCCCCGGCCTGTTCGAGGGGCCGTGGGGCAGCCCGGCGCACCGCGCCCTCACCGTCGAGGCCGTGCTTCGTCTCGCCGCGCTCGTGACGATGGCGCTCGGCGTACGGGCCGTACGTGCGAAAGACGACGCCTCCGTCCCTCCCGGTCCCCGAACCGCTCGAACATGATGCCGCACGCTCCATTCACCGACACCCTCGTCGAACGCCTGGCGCGCGCCCGCAGCGTCGCGGTGCTCACCGGCGCGGGCATCAGCGCCGAGAGCGGCATCGCCACGTTCCGCGAGCCCGGCGGGATCTGGGAGCGGTTCAGGCCGGAGGAGCTGGCAAACGTACGCGCGTTCCTCCGCAATCCTGAACTCGTGCAGGCATGGTACGCGCACCGCCGCGCCCTCGTCGAGGAGGCGGAGCCGAACGCCGGCCACCTGGCCCTCGCCGAACTCGAAACGATGATCCCGGATTTTACGCTCATCACGCAGAACGTGGACGACCTTCACCGCCGAGCCGGGAGCCGCAACGTCGTCGAACTGCACGGCAACCTGACCCGGAGCTTTTGCATCGACTGCCGCCGCCCCGCCGCGGAAGCCGACCTGAGGATGCTCGCTTCGGGCGAGCCCGCGCGGTGCCCGGACTGTGGCGGCTATCTCCGCCCGGACGTGGTGTGGTTCGGGGAAATGCTCCCGGTGGAGGCGCTCGAGACGGCGCATGAGGCCGCGCGAAGGGCCGACGTTTTTCTGAGCATCGGGACGAGCGCGGTCGTCTATCCGGCGGCGGAGATCCCGCTCCTCGCCCGTGAGCACGGCGCGTACGTGGCGGAGGTCAACGTTGCGCCGAGCGCCATCGCCGGAGACGTGGACGAGGTGGCGCTCGGACCGGCGGGGACGGTCTTGCCCCGGCTTGCGGCGGCCGTCCGGGCGCGGAGATAAAGAGTTGAACGATAAAAAGTTAGGGGTCGTATGGGACGAAGAACGTTCGGGAGACTCCGGCGTTTATGCGTGAGCGAACGGCGGGCGGAGGCCCGGAGGGATCGCGCCGAGGGCGCGCCTCGGAGCACCGGGAAGAACCTGAGATAAACGGTTGAGCGACATGGCGTTTGCAGAACCCGGATGGTTGTGGTTGATGATCCTCGTCCCCGTGGTGGGGGTTTGGACGTGGCGGCGTGCGCGCCGGGAGGACGGGCTCCGTTTCAGCAACGTGGCCTCGGCGCAGGCGGCTCCGAAGACGCTGTGGGCACGCATGGGCCTGCTCCCGCCGCTGCTGAGGATGGGCGTGCTCGCGCTCGGCATCCTCGCGCTGGCGCGCCCGCAGGAACGCAACGTCACGCGCGAGCGCTTCGCCGAGGGCGTCGACATCATGATGGTGCTCGACACCTCCACCTCGATGCGCGCGCAGGACTTCCGCCCGAACCGCTTCGAAGCCGCCCGGCAGGTGGGCGAGGAGTTCATACGGGGGCGCGTCTCGGACCGCGTCGGGCTCGTCGTCTTCGCCGCGAAAGCGTACACGCAGGCCCCGCTCACACTCGATTACGACTTCCTCCTCTCGATGCTTCGTGAAGTCGAGGTCGGCGTGATCGAGGACGGCACGGCCATCGGCACGGCCCTCGCGATGGCCGTCAACCGGCTGAAGGACACCGAGGCAAAGAGCAAGGTGGTCATCCTCCTCACCGACGGGCAGAACAACCGGGGCGAACTCAGCCCCGAGACCGCCGCCGAGGTGGCCGCCACCATGGGCGTGCGGGTCTATGCCATCGGCGTCGGCGCGGAGGGCGAGGCGCCCTTCGTCGTCGATCACCCCTTCGCCGGACGGCAGCGCCGCATGGTGCCCGTCGAGATCGACGAACAGATGCTTCAGGCCATAGCCGACAAAACCGGCGGGAAATATTTCCGCGCCACCAATAACGAAGCCCTGCGGGAGATTTACCGCGAGATCGGCGAGCTGGAGACGACGAAGATCGAAGAGCGGACGTACACCGACTATGACGAGCGTTATGCGTCCTTCCTCTGGCCCGCCTTCGGATTGCTCCTGCTCGAATTGCTCTTGACGAACACCCGGCTCCGGCGGCTTCCGTAAGCTTTTCCGCCGACCTCAAACTTTTGCGACGACCTCATGGACTGGCTTCATCCGACGTATTTATGGGCCCTTGCGGCGGCGCCGTTGGCGGCGGCGCTTTTCCTGTGGGCGGCGTGGCGGCGGCGCGAGGCGTTCCGGCGGCTCGGCGACTTCGACCTCGTGACGCGGCTGACCTCGGTGAGCGCGCGCCGGCGGCGCTGGAAGGGCGCCGTGGTCGTGCTCGGCGTGCTCTTCATGGCCGTGGCGCTGGCCGGACCCCGCTTCGGATCCCGGCTCCGCGAGGTCAAGCGAGAAGGCGTGGACCTCGTCATCGCCCTCGACGTGTCCCTCTCGATGCAGGCGCAAGACGTGGCCCCGAACCGGCTCGAGCGCGCCAGGAACGAGATCAAGAAAATGCTCGACGAGCTCCGGGGCGACCGTGTGGGGCTGGTCGTTTTCGCGGGCGATGCCTTCATCCAATGCCCGCTCACCACCGACTACGGTGCGGTCCGGCTTTTCCTCGACGTGGCCGACCCCTCGCTCATCCCCACCCCCGGCACCGACTTCGGCGCGGCGCTCCGCATGGCGCTCAAGGCGTTCAAGGCGCCGGCCGAGGACGCCGAAGAGAAGCGCACGCGCGCCCTCCTCTTCGTCTCCGACGGTGAGAACCACACGGCCGGGATCGAAGAGATCCTCGAGGAGGCTCGGAAGGAGAACGTCGTGATCTTCGCGGCGGGGGTGGGCGAGACCGAGGGCACGCTCATTCCCGTCTACCGGAACGGTCGCAGGGTCGATTACAAGAAAGACCGCGAGGGGCGCGTTGTGACGACGAAACTGGAGGAGGACGCCCTGCAAAAACTGGCCGAAGGCGGGGCGTACTTCCGCATTGCGCGTACGTCGAGTTCGCTCTCGAAACTATCCACTGCGCTCGAACGGATGGACAAGACGACGTTCGGAGAAGAGAAATTCGAGGAGTATGAGGAAGAGTATCAGTGGCCGCTGACGCTGGCGCTCCTGCTCCTTGCCGCCGAGCTCTTCGTCAGCGACCGGCGCAAACGCGCGCCACGATCCCCGGCGACGGCCTGACCGGTTTCGGACCCCTTTGAACCCTTTTTCCCTCGACCGAGATGATGCGATCCCTGGTGATCTTCTTCGTGCTTCAGATGGTGGCGACCCCTGCGGGCGGAGACGGCTCGAAGCAGGGCCGCGTGGGCAACGACCTGTACCGGCAGGAACGGTATGCCGAGGCCGCCGACGCCTATCGTGCGGGACTGGCGGCGGCGGAAGGCCGACCGACGGGCGCCGTGCGGACGGGCCTGTTCAACAACCTCGGCGCCGCCCTCTACCGGCAAGGCGACTTCGAGCACGCCGCGCAGGCGTTCACAGCCGCGACGGGGACCGCCTCCGACGATGCCGACTTCGCGCGAGCCGCCTATAACGCGGGCAACAACGCCGTTCGGCAAGAGGACCTGGAGGCGGCCGTCGAATGGTACAGGAAAGCCTTGCTGGCTCGCCCCGATGACGAGGACGCCAAGTTCAATTACGAGTTCGCCCGGCGCCGGCTGGACCAGCAACAGCAGCAGAATCAGGAGCAACAGCAGCAGAACCAGGACCAGCAACAACAGCAGAATCAGGAGCAACAGCAGCAGAACCAGGACCAGCAACAGGATCAGCAGAGCGAGGATCAGCAACAACAGCAACAGCAACAGCAGCAACAGCAACAACAGCCGACGAATCCCGACGAACTGAGTCCGGAGGAAGCCGAACGCATTTTGCAGGCCCTGGAGAACGAGGAGGAACAACTGCTCCGGCAGGTGCAAAAAATGAAGGCGCGCCCGCGTCGGGTGGAGAAGGACTGGTAGGGGGCGAAAGCGAACGGAAGAAGGGGGAACGATGAACAGAAGCGTCTATATCACCTCGGCGGTCTTTGCGCTTGCGGCGATGGTCCTTGCGGCCAGGCCCGTCGAGGCGCAGCCGAAAGTGACGGCGTCGGTGCGCGAGACCACCGTCGGTGTGGAGGAGCGGGTGGTATACACCATCGAGGTGCAGGGCAGCCGGCTCTCGCAGATCGAGACGCCGCAGGCGCCGGAGGCGGAGGGCCTCACGCTCGTGCAACGCTTCCCGAGCACCTCGCGCAACATCTCCATCGTCAACGGCAACATGCAGCAGAGCGTCGGCTATCAGTGGACGTACCAGCCCACCGGTGAGGGGACGGCGCGCATCGGCCCGGCGCGCGTGACGGTGGCCGGAGAGGTGTATACGACCGAGGCCATCACGCTCACCGTCGTGCCGCAGGCGCAGCGGCCCACGCGCGGTCGCCGCCGCGACCCCTTCGCCGGCTTGCTCGACCCCTTCGCGGACCGTGACCCCGAACCGCCGAAAGAGGAGACCCCCGCGCCCGAGGATCTGTTCATCCGCGTCGTCCCGGCCAAGCGCACCGCTTATCAGAACGAACAGCTCACGGTCGAATACCAGCTTTTCTTCCGCGACGGCATTCAGTTGCGCCAGAGTCGGCTGACCGACTCGTGGGACGCCGAGGGCTTCTGGCGCGAAGAGCTCGACGTCGACACGCGCCCCATCCCACGCGACGTGGTCGAGGGGGGGCTGCGGTACCATACCATCGTGCTCAAGCGGGCCGCCGTCTTTCCCACGCATGCCGGAGCGTTGCGCATCGACCCGCTCCGCATCGAGACCGAGGCGATCATCCCGCAGCGCACCCGCGATCCCTTCGAGAGCTTCTTTCTGCGCTCGCGCCGGTACCGGCCCATCGACGTAGCCTCGGCCCCGTTGACGATCCGCGTGAAACCCCTGCCGCCGAATCCGCCGCCGGGCTTCCGCGGGGCCGTAGGGCAGTTTAGCATGGTCACCCGGGTGGACCGCACCGCTCTGGAAGCGGGCGAGTCGCTCCAGCTCAAGGTCGTCCTCTCCGGTGACGGCAACTTCGCCACGCTGGAGGCGCCGCCCTTCACCGCGCCGAACGTGTTCGAGCAGTACGAGCCGGAGGTCGCCTCCTCCATCGATCGGAGCGGCCGGCGCATCCGGGGCACGAAGACCTTCACGTACGTGCTCGTCCCCCGCTCGCACGGGACGTATGAGTTGCCCCCGGTCACGTTCTCCTATTTCGACCCGCAGGCGGAGCGCTATCGCACGCTCACCTCGGAGCCGCGCGTGATCCACGTCACCGGCGCGGCGGAGACGACGCCCCCCGTCGGGGCCACCGCCGCCGGACTCCCGGTGGACGACATCGCCGGGCTGCTCATCGACGGCGCATCGTGGACGCGCACGGACCGCCGGCCCCTCCACCGCAACCCGTGGACGTACGCACTCTTGCTGCTGCCCGCCCTTGCGCTCGGCGGACTGGCGCTCTATCAGCGCCACACCCGGCGCCTCGCCACCGACGTCTCGTACGCCCGTAACCGTCGCGCGCATCCGATGGCCCGCAAGCACCTCCGGGAGGCCGAGACGCTCCTCCGGAAAAACGAACCGCGGGCGTTCTATGCCGAGCTGGAACGCGCCGTTCTCGGCTTCATCGGCAATCGGCTCAACATTGCCGAGACGGGTCTGACACGGCCTCAGCTCGACGAGCGCCTTGCCCGCGCCGGCATCCCCGACGACCTCCGGCAGGACCTCCGGCAATTGCTCGAAGAATGCGATCGGATCCGCTTCGCTCCCATCCTCCCGGACCGCGCCGCCATGGAAGCCGCCCGCGACCGCGCCGGACGACTCATCGCGGCTTTCGACGAGCGGTTCAAACAGGAATCAATGCCGGTGAACGTATAGTCATGCGCACGTTGCTTCTCATAGTGCTCTTCTCGACGACGCTCCTCTCGCCCGCGCACGCACAGGTGGAGCAGGCAGTGCAACAGTTCGACGAAGGCAACCGACAGTATCTCGAGGGAAACTACGCCGCCGCCGTGGACGCCTATCAAAAAGCCCTCGCGACCGGGTATGCGAGCGATCTGCTCTACTACAATCTGGGGAACGCCTACTATCGCCTCGACGCATTCGGGCAGGCGATCCGGTACTATGAGAAGGCGCGGCGGATGATGCCCGAGAATCGGCAACTGGCGCACAACCTGAGCATCGTCCGTGCTCGCCTCGTCGATCACTTTTCGGAGGCGCCTGCGCCGTTCTGGCGGGAATGGTGGCGAAAGGTGGTGGCCCGGACGGGCGCGTGGGGGCTTTTCCTCGGCGGGCTCTTCTGCTATCTGATCGCCGCCGGGCTGTGGGGCTATCGGATCCGGCGGGGCGTTCCGAATCCGTGGCGTCGTCGCGCCCTCGCGGTCTCGTCGACGCTCGCGATGCTCTTGCTGGCGGCGGCTTTCGCGGCGTCCTCCGGCGGAGAGGCCCGGCGGGGCGTGGTCGTGGCCGAGCGGGCGGATCTCCGTGCGGGGCCGAACGAGACGGCGGAGACCGAGCGCGTCATCCACGAGGGCGTCGTCGTCGACGTGACGGCGACGGAGGGCGCATGGGTGAAGGTGCGCCTGCCGAACGGCGTCGACGGCTGGCTCCGCGCCCGCGCGCTCGCCGACATCTGAGCCGGGGCGCCGCCGCCCTTCCGAGGCGCGCCGCCTGCATCAAAGGTCCGGAGCACGTATCTTGCCCCATCCGGGCCCGCCGTGCTCACACACTCCGGTTGCTCTCGTTCGGTAGACGGAGTCGAGAGGGGCACGGCGCAAGCTTGCTTCTCGTGCTCCGTGCGCCCTGCGAACGACGCCCGGAGCCATGTTCGAGCATGCCGGCGCTTTTGGCATCCCTCCCACCGTAGTATTCGTCTTATGGAACCCCACGTCTTTCACCGGGACAAGAAGCCGGGATGGATCGAGGTCATCTGCGGATCCATGTTCAGCGGGAAAACGGAGGAGTTGATCCGCCGGTTGAAACGGGCGCGCATCGCCCGTCAGCAGGTGGAGATCTTCAAGCCGGCGCTCGACAACCGGTTCGCCGAGTCGGAGGTCGTCTCCCACGATGAGAATGCCATTCCTTCCACGCCCGTCGACGCGGCGGCGCAGATCCTTCTGCTCGCCGGCGGGGCCGACGTCGTCGGCATCGACGAGGCGCAGTTCTTCGACGCGGCCCTCGTCGAGGTTTGCGAACAGCTCGCCCGCGACGGCAGGCGCGTCATCGTCACCGGGCTCGATCAAGACTACCTCGGCGCGCCGTTCGAGCCGATCCCGCAGCTCATGGCCGTGGCCGAGTACGTGACGAAGCTCCACGCCATCTGCGTGGTCTGCGGCGCGCCCGCCAACCACTCGCAACGCCTCGTCCGCGACGGGCATCGCCTGCTGCTCGGCGCGAAGGAGTCCTACGAGCCCCGGTGCCGCCGTTGCTTCGATCCGCACGGCGGCGTCTCGACCGAGGCGCAGAAGTCCGAGACGCCGGCGGCATCGGAGCCCGCTCCGCCCCCGAGCCGCCTCGTCTGAACGCGCGTGCGCGGGGCGGCATGGGGCCGCGCATGGGCGTAACTCCCGGTCCCGATGGCGCACCCACGGCTATCTTCTCGCCTTGCGAGAGGCCATTTTTTAGGAAGGGATGAAAGCCGAAAATCTTTGGGGGGAACAGGGGGAGGCGGTGTCATTCTTTGCCCGTTTGGTTTACCTTAGGGGCGGTTTGCAAACCTGAACCGGGATGCTATGAACACGACCAAACGCCAATCCTTTATTAAATCGCCGGTTGGGAAAAAAATCCTGACCGGCATAACCGGGCTGGGGCTCGTGATCTTCGTGATCGAGCACATGTCGGGGAACCTGATCCTGATGCTGGAGGGCTCCGATGCGTACAACGCGTACGCTCATTTTCTGGAGCGTCTCGGCCCGATTCTGTATCTGCTCGAACTGGGGCTGCTGGCTTTCTTCGTCTTTCACATCGTGCTCGGGATCAACATCTGGCTGGGCAAACGCCGGGCGCGCACGCATCGATACGTGAAGTACCGGAGCGCGGGCAAACCGAGCATGCAATCGCCGAGTTCGCGGAGCATGATCATCACGGGAGGGATCCTGCTGGTGTTTCTGGTCATCCATCTGGTCTCGTTCAAGTTCGGGCCGGGCGGACCGTTGCATGCCGATCCGGCCTACGTGACCACAGTCAAGGGGGAAGTGATGCGGGACCTCTCGAAGCTGGTGCTCGAGAAGTTTCACCACCCGGCGTATGCATTCGGCTATCCGATCGTGATGCTCTTGCTGGGGGTGCACCTGAGGCACGGCATCTGGAGCGCTTTTCAGTCGCTCGGCGCGACGAACCCGCGCCTGACGCCCATCCTCTACGCCCTCGGTGGATTGCTTGCTCTGCTGATCGCCCTCGGCTTTCTGGTTCTTCCCTTATGGATCTACTTCGGAGGCGCCGCGTGATGAATACCGAAACGACCACCAAGAAGCTTGACGCTAAAATCCCGGACGGGCCGTTGCGGGAGAAGTGGGAGCATTACAAGGAGATCTGCAAACTCGTCAGTCCGGCCAACAAGCGCAAGCACACGATCCTCGTGGTGGGCACCGGGCTCGCCGGCGGCTCGGCGGCGGCTTCGCTGGCCGAACTCGGCTATAACGTCGAGAGCTTCTGCATTCAGGATTCTCCGCGCCGGGCGCACTCGATCGCGGCGCAGGGCGGCATCAACGCGGCGAAAAACTACCCCAACGACGGCGACAACGTCTGGCGGCTGTTCTACGATACGATCAAGGGCGGCGACTACCGCTCGCGTGAGGGCAACGTCTATCGCCTGGCGCAGGTCTCGAACAACATCATCGACCAGTGCGTGGCGCAGGGGGTCCCGTTCGCCCGGGAGTACGGCGGTCTGCTGGCGAACCGCTCCTTCGGCGGCGCGCAGGTCTCCCGCACGTTCTATGCGCGGGGGCAGACGGGACAGCAACTCCTCCTCGGCGCGTATCAGGCCCTGAGCCGACAGATCGAACAGGGGCAGGTCCGGATGCACGAACGCCGGGAGATGCTCGACCTCGTCGTCATCGACGGGCGCGCGCGCGGCATCATCACACGCGACCTCGTCACCGGCCGGATCGAGCGCCACGTGGGCGATGCCGTGCTCCTGGCCACCGGCGGCTACGGCAACGTCTATTACCTCTCGACGAACGCCAAGAACTCGAACGTCACGGCTGCCTGGCGGTGCTACAAACGCGGCGCGTTTTTCGCCAACCCGTGCTTTACCCAGATCCACCCGACGTGCATCCCCGTCTCGGGCGACTATCAGTCGAAGCTCACGCTGATGAGCGAAAGCCTCCGCAACGACGGTCGCGTGTGGGTGCCGAAGAAAAAAGGCGACAAACGCCCGCCGAACGAAATCCCCGAAGACGAGCGCGACTATTACCTCGAACGCAAATACCCGAGCTTCGGCAACCTCGTCCCCCGAGACGTCGCCTCCCGCAACGCCAAACAGGTGTGCGACGAGGGCCGGGGCGTGGGCGAAACGGGACAGGCCGTCTACCTCGACTTCCGAGACGCCATCGAACGGCTGGGCCGGAAAACCATCGAGGAACGCTACGGGAACCTCTTCGAGATGTACGAGCGCATCACGGGCGAGAACCCGTACGAGGTGCCCATGCGCATCTATCCCGCCGTGCACTACACGATGGGGGGGCTCTGGGTCGATTATGAACTCATGAGCACCATCCCCGGCCTGTACGTGCTCGGCGAGGCCAACTTCTCCGACCACGGCGCGAACCGCCTCGGCGCCAGCGCCCTCATGCAGGGCCTGGCCGACGGCTACTTCGTCGTGCCCGCGACGCTCGGCAACTACATCGCACAGGGGGGCCTCGACGGCGTCGGGACCGACCACGAAGCCTTTGCCGAAGCGGAAGACAAAGCCCGCGCGCGCCTCGAAAAGCTCCTGAGCATCAACGGCGACAAGACCGTGATCGAGTTTCACCGCGAACTCGGCAAGATCATGTGGGATTACGTCGGGATGTCGCGGAACCGGGAAGGGCTCGAGTACGCCATCGGGGCCATCGCGAAGCTGCGAGAAGAATACTGGCAACGCGTGAAGGTGCCGGGCGAGGAGGCGATGTACAACAAATACCTCGAATTCGCCGGACGCGTGGCCGATTTCCTCGAACTCGGTCAGCTCATAGCGCAGGACGCCCTCCACCGCGAAGAGTCGTGCGGGGGGCACTTCCGCGAGGAATACCAGACGCCCGACGGCGAAGCGCTTCGTCGGGACGACAAGTTCGCCTACGTCGCGGCGTGGGAGTACACCGGAGACCCGGCGCATCCCCGGCTGCACAAAGAGGAACTCAAGTTCGAGAACGTGAAGCTGACGACGCGAAGCTATAAATAGTCGCTTCCGAACGAACAGGGAAAGTCTCATGTGTGAAACGGGACGGAGCATCGGATCGCGCGAGGGCGCATCGGATCACGGCAGCCGACGCGCGCTTCACGGCTCTTCCGTTTGACCAAAGAACGAATCTCGGTATGGCAAAGAAGACGATGACCATTCACCTGAAGATCTGGCGGCAGCCCGGTCCCGATGCGTCGGGGCGGCTGGTCGACTATACGGTCGAAGCGAATCCCCACATGTCGTTCCTCGAAATGCTCGACGTGCTCAACGAGGACCTCATCAAGAAGGGGGAGGAGCCGGTGGAGTTCGACTACGACTGTCGGGAGGGCATCTGCGGCTCGTGCGGGGTGGTCGTCGACGGCATTGCGCACGGCCCCCAGCAGCGCACGGCGGTGTGCCAGCTTCACATGCGCCACTACCGTGACGGCGACACCATCGTCGTCGAGCCCTGGCGCGCCGAGGCCTTCCCCGTCATCCGCGACCTCGTCGTCGATCGCGGCGCCTTCGACCGGATCATCTCCGCGGGCGGATATGTCTCCGTCAATACGGGCAGCGCCCAGGACGCGAACAACCTGCCGGTCCCGAAGCCGAATGCGGACCAGGCGTTCGACTATGCCGCCTGCATCGGGTGCGGCGCGTGTGTGGCGGCGTGTCCGAACGCTTCGGCGTCGCTCTTCACGGCGGCGAAGATCGCGCACCTGGCCCTTTTGCCGCAGGGTTCGCCCGAACGTCATCTCCGGGTGGAACGCATGGTCTCGCAGATGCAGGCCGAGGGCTTCGGGGACTGCTCGAACCACGCCGAGTGCGAAGCCGTCTGCCCCAAAGGGATCTCGATCTCGGCCATCGCCCGCATGCGGCGCGAGTACGTGAAAGCCTGCCTCGCGGGCGGATGAACCGCTCCCGAAACGTTTGCGTCGCGGCGGATTATCACCGGAGTGGTCTCATCGGTCCGATCTTTCCGGCATGTATTTCACTCCTGAACGTCTCTTGCTCATCGCCGTGGTGATCTCGCTCATCAGTGCCGACGGCGTGTACCGGGCCTGGCGTCAGCGCCGGGATGGGCGCATCAGCCCCCGGCTGTTCACCGGATATGTCGCCACACTCGCGCTCGGAAGCACCCTGGCGTGGGTGGGCTTCCTCGTCGAATGGCTTGACGCTTGATGCGTCCGGGCGTTTGAACGATTAACGGATGACCGAATCAAAGAGGCAACGCCCATGTCCCGCACCCCCCCTGAATTCGATGAGCACCCGGCCGGCTATGCAGACGCCAACGACCGGGGACTCAACCGCGCCGTGTGCCGCTACGTGGTCGATGGCGACACGGCGGATTTCTTCGTCGACCTCGGATGGATGCAATACGGATACGTGACCGTGCGTTTTTACGACGTGGACACGCCCGAACTGCGCGGCACGAGGGGCGCCGAACGGGAAGCGGCCTTCGCCGCCAAAGCCCGCGTCCAGGAGCTGTTGCTCGATAAGCCCGTGCTGCTCAAGACGTACAAAGACGCCACCACGTTCGGCCGCTTCGTGGCGACGATCTGGTTCGCCGCGCCGGACGACGGAACGTTCCCCGTATTCGATGCCACGTTCAAGCTCGACCCGGGCGACGACCATGCGTGGGTTTCCATCGCGGACGTGCTCAAGCACGAGGGACGCATCAAGGCCGCCTTTCACTGACGTCGGCTATCGGAGCGTGCTTTCGAGCTTCCGAATTTTGCACACGAAGAAGCCTTCCATGATCGGCGAGGGGAGCAGGCGTCGGGCGTGGGCGAGGCGGGCATCGAAGCGTCGGCCGCGCCAGGCTTCGAGGGGCGGCTGCGCGTCGTCGAGCGCGAGGCCGAGCGGCTCGGCGCGAAGGGCGTCGCCGAAGGTTCTGAAGAGGCGGTGGATCGCGGCTTCGTTCTCCTCCGGCGCCAGGGAGCACGTCGCGTAGACGAGCACGCCGCCGGGGCGGAGGCATTGCACGGCGGAGAAGAGCAGGCGGCGCTGCTTGCGCGCCATCTCCTTGATCTTGCGCGGGCTCCAGTAGGCGTACGATTCCGGGGCGCTCGTGTGGAAACGTCCTTCGCTCGAACACGGGGCGTCGAGCAGGACGCGGTCGAAGTGCTCGGGGCGATGCCGCCAGACCGTCGCGCCGTCGCGGAGGAAGGTGCGCACACGCGTGGCGCCCTGTGCCTCGAGGTTGGCGCGGAGGCGGAAGAAGCGGCTCTTGACGGCCTCCACCGCCGCCACCTCGCCCGTATTCCGCATCCGGCAGGCGATCTGCAGCGTCTTGCTTCCCGGCGCGGCAGCGAGGTCGAGTACGCGCTCGCCCGGTTCCGGCGCGAGGGCTTCCACCGGGATCATGCTCGCCAGGTTTTGCGGATAGATCCACCCGCGTGCGTAGGCGTCCGAGGCCAGAAGAGCCGCCCGTTCGTGCGCCGGAACGCGGAAGGCATCGGCTTTCCAGGGGACCTCGTGAAGCGTCAGCCCCGCCGCCGTCAGGTGTTCGACGACGACCTCCGGCTCGGCCCGGAGCGTATTGATGCGGAACCCGGCGTCGCGCGGCGTGAGGAACGCGTCGAGCACGGCGTCGAGTCGCTCCGGAGGAACGATGGCCGCGAGACGCTCGAGAAAAGGCTCGGGGAAGGGGAGGAGGCGCTCCGGAAGAGCCATGGAGGGATGCGGGCGTTTAGCTGCGTGCGAAGGGCGCCGGGTAGACGGAACCGAAAAATTTGCCCGGCCGAGACCGTATGAATCCCCCGGTCGGTGTCGGGTTTCCGGGAGAAAGGGAACCCGGCGCAGGGATCGGAGGCTGGCAAGGCGCGGCGGCGCGCGGGGTAGGCCCCGAAGGATCAGTAGTTTGCTCGAAGTATCGGGGAGAGCGGGCGGCTGCGCCGGGATTTCACATGGGTCAATCGCTCCTTCGGGTTTAAGTGGTTGCGGAAAACGAGCGATATATGTACCATGACCCCGCGCGAGGTGCATGAGGGTTGGGGCATTATCAGATTCCACTCAGGGCGATCAAGAGCATATGAGCAATCGACGCGGGGACGACGTGATTCGCTGTTCCTTTTGCGGGCGGACGGCCCATGAGGTGACCTCGATGGTGGCGGGTCCCGACGTGTACATCTGCGACCGGTGTATCAACGACGCGGCGGGCATCGTGCGGAGCGACCTGGCCGCCTACCATGGCGGCCCGAGTCCGGCGAACGCGCGCCGCGCCACGCCCCACCATCCCCGGCTGACGCCCTTCGAGATCAAACAGGCGCTCGACGAATACGTAATCGGTCAGGAACGCGCGAAAAAGGCCCTTTCGGTCGCTGTCTACAACCATTATAAACGCATCGACGCGCAGGACTACCTCCACGATTTCGACGACGTGGAGCTCGAAAAGTCGAACATCCTGCTCATTGGTCCGACGGGCACGGGCAAGACGCTTCTCGCCCGCACGCTCGCGCGCATCCTCGACGTGCCGTTCTCCATCTCCGACGCCACCGCGCTGACCGAAGCCGGATACGTGGGGGAAGACGTCGAGAGCATCCTCGCGCACCTGCTGCACGCCGCCGACTTCAACGTGGAGCGGGCCGAGCGAGGCATCATCTACATCGACGAGATCGACAAGGTGGCGCGCAAGAGCGACAACGCCTCCATCACGCGCGACGTCTCGGGAGAAGGGGTGCAACAGGCGCTGCTCAAGATCCTCGAAGGCACCATCGCCGGCGTGCCGCCCAAGGGCGGGCGCAAGCACCCCGAGCAAAGCCTCATCAACATCGACACGACCAACATCCTGTTCATCTGCGGCGGCGCCTTCGACGGCCTCGGCGATATCATCTCGCACCGGCTCTCGGCCGGCTCCATCGGCTTCATGGCCGACGACGCGAAGCGGATCAATAAGAACGATCCGGCCATCTTCCAGCACGTGGAGCCGGACGACCTGCTCCGCTTCGGCCTGATCCCCGAACTCATCGGCCGGATGCCCGTCATCGCCGCGCTCAACGAACTCTCGGATGAGGCCCTGAAAAACATCCTCACGCAGCCGAAAAACGCCCTTCTGAAGCAATACCAGAAGCTCTTCGCGATGGACGGCATCGACCTGTACGTCGACGAAGACGCGCTCGACGTGATCGTCGAACGGGCGCGGGCGCTCGGCACCGGCGCGCGCGGTCTCCGCGCCGTGATGGAGGATACGATGCTCGACATCATGTTCGACATCCATTCCCATCCCGACATCGCCGCCTGCCGGATCACCCGGGCCACGGTCCTCTTCGGCGACCAGCCGATCTACGAAAAGCGCAAGGCCAGCGCATGATCCGCCGCTGAGCGCGCACCGGTCCCTCCGGCTCGAAACGAGTCAATTTTTCGCAACGCCTTTTTTTTCGGGAAAAGGCGTTTTTTTATGTTGGGAGGAGCATAGAGAACGGAACTCGCCCGGCAGCGGAGGGGAGAGGGATCCGGGGAGGTGTGGATGCGCGTAGTACTTTTCCGCCGAGCATCGTATCGTGTGCGCCTATGGCCGGTTTCTCAGAGCGTTGGTCCCGTGCAAAGGATACCCTGAAGTATTATCTGGGGGGGCTGTTTCAGCTCTTGCATCAGAAAGACATTTTCCTGTGGGCGCAGGCCATCGCATTCAAGGTGCTGGTCACCACCGTCCCCATGGTGATCCTGATCACCGGACTCCTCGGGCAGATCCTCCGGGGGGAAGCCGCCTTTGCCGCCGTCTCTCGCTTCATCCGGGACTTCCTGCCGCCCACGCAAAGCCAGCAAGTCATCGCTTTTCTGGAACAGTATCAGAACGCCAGCGGCACGCTGACCTTCATTGGAGCCGTGACCCTCTTCTTCTCCGCGATGACCCTCTTTTCGACGCTGCGCGCCGTGCTCGCCAACGTCTTCAAAGAAGAATGGCACGACCAGCGCTCGATCCTGCGCGGGTATCTTTTCGACATGCGCATGGTGGTGCAGGTCGGGTTGTTCTTCTTCCTCTCGATGGCCCTGTCGTTCGCCCTTCAGGCGTTGAATGCGTCGGGGATCGAGTTTCTCCAGAGGATCGGACTCGACTACGTCTGGTTGCGCACGGGATGGCGGCACGTGTTCCAGTGGACGGGTCTGGTGCTGCCGTTTCTGCTCAGCACGGCGATGTTCTTTCAACTGCTCTATTTCAACCCGAAGCCGCGACCGCCGCGCCGGAGCGCGTTTCTCGGCGCGCTCGTGACGGCGGTGCTGTGGGAGGTGGCCAAGGTGGCCTTCGCCGTGTACGTCGCCAAGGTCGGTCGTTTCGGAGGCGTGGGGATTGCGGCGGGCACGTTCGGCTTCGTCATCGCGATGGTGTTCTGGGCGTATTATTCGGGGATCGTGCTCATCCTCGGCGCACTCGTGACGTTGCTCCACGAGACGCGGTACCGCGCCCGTCCGATGCAGCGCCCGGAGCCGGAAGAGGCCGAGACGGACGCATACGCGCTCACGCATGTGCCGGAGGCGGCGCAACGGAAGGGCGACGAAAAGACGACGCAACCATGACGGACCCGCGCACATCCCACCGCCGATTCCGCCTCGGCCTCGTGCGGGTGGCGAGCCTCACGGCGGCGTTCCTGTGGGCGCTTGCCGGAACGGCCCTCGGGCAGAAGACGACCGACCTCTTCCTCAGCAACGACTCGACGACCGTCAGCAAAATCTCCTTCAAGTTCTTCGACACCCGGACCTTCGATCCCGACCAGTTGAAAGCGCAGATCGTGACGCGCGCGCCCGGCTTCTGGGACAAGCTCCGACGCGCGCTTCCGTTGCTCTCGTACGACCGGGACAAGTACCGCCTCGACCCCGTCGAACTGCAGAAAGACGTTGTCCGGCTTCGCCTCTTTTACCGGAGGAACGGGTTCCTCGACCCTTTCATCGACTACCCCGCTTCCCAGCTCGACACCACTCGGAACACGATCCACGTCATCTTCAACGTGAAGGAAGGGCCGCCGCTCGTCATCGAGGATGTCCTCTATACCGGTCCCGACGGGCGGTTAGCGATCTACCAGTTTCCCGAGGACCTGAAGCCGCGTTGGCGCAAGCTTCGGGATCAGACGCGTCGGCGGATCGGGCAGCGTTTCACGGAGGCACAACTCGTGATCCTCCGGAACGAGGTGCTGAAATGGCTCCAGGATCGCGGCTATGCGTTCGCCCGCGTCGATGCGGAGGCTCAGACCGACTCGGCGGCGCACAAGGTCGATCTCCACTTCACCGTCGATGCCGGGCCGATGGCGTATTTCGACGAGGTGATCGTGGAGGGCAACCGGTCGGTGAGTGCGCAGGTGGTGCGTCGGGAATTGCCGTTCAAGAAAGGGATGCGCTTCTCCAACAGCCGGCTCGTGCGGGGTCAGCGGGAGCTCTTCGGGTTGAACCTGTTCCGCGTGGCGCTGGTGGAGGTCCCGCCCGCTCCGGAGGCGCAGCCCCGCGACAGCACCGTCACGGTGCGCGTGCGCGTGCGGGAGGCCCGGCCCCGCTACGTGACGGCGGAAACCGGATGGGCGCGCGAGGACGGTCTGCTCCTTCAGGCCGACGGGCAACACCGGAACTTCCTCGGGAGCGCCCGTCAATTCACCCTCTCGGCGCGATGGCGGACGGGATGGCTTTCCCTGCCCCAGACCGATCGCCAGGCCGTCCGGAGCTTCAATGTCTCGACCTCCCTGCGGCAACCGTATCTCTTCACCACGCGTCTCTCGGCCTTCTTCGCGCCGTTCCTCTCGTGGTACGACGACCAGAACCAGCTCGGCGCCCGGTTCTACGAGTTCGGTGTGAACACCACGTTCGTCTACGAACTGCTCTCGTTCCGGACGCTCACGCTCCAGCACACGTTCGCGCGCGCCGTTCCCCTCGGCGGAAGCCCCCTCGCCGACACGCTCAACGTGTACAACCGCAACGTCCTCTTTGCCGGAGCCACCATGGGCCGGGTGAACAATTTCCAGAACCCCCGGCGCGGTTTCCTGATTCGTCCGTCCGTCGAAGGCGCCGGCCTCCTGAACTCGGGGGTGGCGTATTTCAAGGCGGCGCTCGAAGCGGTCGGCTACCTGCCGCTGACCGACCGCGTCAGCATGAGCGCGCGGGTCTCGGTGGGACGGCTTCGGCCCTTCGGAAGCAGCCGCGCGCAAAACGACCAGCAGGTCGAGTTCCGCTTCGATCCGGTGCGGTTCTACGCGGGCGGCAGCGGGGACGTGCGGGGTTGGGCGCTGCAGTTGCTCGGAGAGAAGTACGCGCGTCCCGTCGGGCGGGACTCCACGCGCTTCATCTACGAAGCCGTCGGGGGTGAGGCGCGCATGGTCGGCAGCGTCGAGGTGCGGTGGCCGTTTCCGGGCCTCGGCTCGAGGTGGGGACTGGCTACGTTCCTCGATGCCGGACAGGTCTCGGGGACCTTGCTCCGCGACGAGCAGGGCCGCGTCCTCCGAGACGCGAACGGCAACCCCATCCTGGGAAAAGAGGACCTCTTCGATTTCCGGAAGATCAAGTATGGCCTCGGCGCGGGGGTGCGTTATCGGACGCCCATCGGGCCGGTGCGCTTCGACGTCGCGTTCAAGCTCAACCCCTCCGATGAAGACCTCCAGCGTCCCGAAGAGCGGTTTTTGTACGACATCGGGGCTCGCGCGGACCCGCCGCCCAAACGTTTCCTCAACCGATTCAACCTTCATCTGAGCATCGGCCAGACGTTCTGACGGTGCGCGTGTCGCCGGAGCGAGGCGCATGCGGCTGCCGGGCGCGTCGCCTCAGTACACGATGTGCCGGTTGCGGAGGAACTCGGTGAGGGGATGAAGGAGCAGGGGGTGGAGGCGATAGCGCGCCTCCGGGGGAACACCGCCGGGTGCGTCCGGGGCGCTTCGGAGCGGCTGGATGATGCGCTGGTTGAGGAGCGCTTCGAGGAGCTGCGCGCCTTCCTCCTCTGCGAGCCGGAAGATGCGGTTGTGTTCTTCGAGCGACAGCGTGCCATGGCGCAGGAAGGCGTTCAGGGTGAAGGCGCGCGCCAGATCAAAGGCATTGAAAAAGCTGAAATCGAGGGGTTTGATGGGGTGGATGACGAGCGCGTCGTCGTCGGCCCCGAAGTCGGCGGACCGGAGCCAGTAGAAAAGCGCGAGCCGGATGTTTTGTCCGCTGAGCCTGAAGAGCCGATTGAAGTAATGCTGTCGATAGGTTGCCTGGAGTTCCTCTTCCGTTTTCCCGCGTCGGAGGCGGGGGCGTTGGAGCGTGGGCAGCGCCGGCGGGGCTTCGAAGCGGAGGGGCATCCCGCTGCGCCGGTGACGACTGAGGATGAGCGTTTCGAGCGCGGAGGCGTCGATGGGGGTGAGCGCCTGCACCGAGGTCAGGTCCGCGGCTGCGGGGAGGGTTTGCTGGAGCAGGCGCCAGGCGTATGCATTGATGCCGGCCAGCCAGTAGACGTGCGCGTCCGTGCGGGAGAAGGTGAGGAGCAACCGTTCGATGAGCGCCAGGCCGTTGGGCGTGCGGAGCATCAGCTCTTCGAGATTGTCGAGCAGGCAGGCGCGCGCGGGGTCGGGTCGGGGCGTCTGCGCCAGGGCGGCTTCGAGGGCGTCGAGCGAGGGCGGCGCATCGAGGGCGACGTCGAGGGTGCGGGCGAGGAGGCCGGCCAGCGCGGTCTCGTCCATGAGGCGTTCGTGCAGCGACAGGAAGCGCGCGTCGACGTTCTCGAGGGCCGCGGCGCGTACGGCGTTCAAAAAGCTCGTGCGGCCCGCGCCCGGGAGGGCCGTGAAGATCAAGGCGTTGCTCTGGCGTCCTTCCCGCCAGCGCTCGAAGTGGCGGCGCACCCGGACGAGGTCGCGCGTGCGGTTCTCCAGCAGTGAGGGTTCCGTGAGCGGCTCGAAGGAGAACAGGCGGCGGTAGATGAGGGGGAGGCGTTGCTGCAGGGCCTCGACGCTGTTCAGGGCGTCGAGCGTCTGAAGCGCGGCGTCGGCGTCTTCGTCGGAGACGCCGACCGCCGACTGGCCCTGACGGATGAGTTCTTGCGCCCGTCGCCGACCGAGGCGGAAGAGACGCCGGAGCCGATCCCCGACCCGTTCGAGCCCGGCGTCGAGCATGCGGCGGAGCGACGCCGTACGGCGCTTGAGTTGCGCCCGGATGCCCATCCATTGCTCGGCCATCGCGCCCCGCGCGCGCACCTGACGGTGCAGCGCCGCCCAGTCTTCGGAAAAGACGCGGACGACGTTGCTTTCGAAGGTCTCCCACGGTTCCCGGAGCGAGCGGGCCAGCCCGGTGAGCAATTGGGCGGCGCGGGTCAGGCCGCCGGTGGTCAGCTCACAGGCGGCGGCCTCCGGATCGTGCGGTCTCTCCTGCTCGCCGGACGTCTCGGCCCGGTCCGTGTGCGGCTCCGCCAGCTCTTCGAGGGCAGCGTTGAGGTTGTATTGCACGATGTGGAGCGCCTGTTCCGTCTCGGCCCACACGTGGACGACCTTCCGGCGGAAAGGGTCGGCCGCCGGCCGGAGACGCTCCGGAAGAGGAACGGTGAGCGTGTTCAACGCGAGGTCGCGAAGTTTCAGGTCGAAAGCGCGTCTCTCCGGGTCGATGCGGGTCTGTCCGTCGGGCTGAGGCGGGTGGATCGTCAGCGTGGCGGGGAGCGCCGAGAGGAGCCGGAGGATCTCCGCCCAGGTCTCCTGCCCGGGCCGGGCCAGCGCCTGATCGGAGGAGACGAGGCCGGGGAGGTTGCGCAGGGCCTCGTCGAGGCGGGCGGTGATGATGGCGTGGAGGTCGCCGAGCCTCTCGGCGAGGCGGTCGGGCTCGCCGGACGCGGCGGTGCAGGCCTCGTCGGCCCGTGCGCGCGTCTCATGGAGGTGTTCGAGCATCCGGCCGAACGTGCCGAAGACGGGTGCGAGCGTCGCGGCGGCGGTCTCCCGGAGGAACGTCGTTTCGAGGTCGAGCAACTCGGTGCGGAGGGTCAGCATGCGGCGGTCGAGCCGCAGCCGGTTGCGGGCCTGCGCATGCCAGGCGGCCCACACGCGTTGCCGTGCCTGCACCCGGGCGGCGGGCAGACGCTCGGGCGGAGGGAGCGCGCGCCGATCCAGGTCGAAAAGGGGCGGACCGGCATAGCGGATGTCGAGCGCGAGCAGTTGCGCGGCATAGCGGATCCGCTCCTCGTCGAAAGGCGCTTCGAGGGGCGGGAGGTCGGCCACGGCGTCGAGGGCGTCCTGAAGGGCGCCGGCGCCGTCGGCCAGGGGCGTATGCGCAGAAGCGTCGTCCGAAGCAGGCGTCTCCGCCGCATCTTCGGCCGCATCTTCCGGCCTTGCGAACGCGGGCCACCGGAGCGCCACCGGATGACGCAGGCGCGGGCGGTCGAGGACGAGCTCGGCGTCGAAGAGCGCGTCTTTCCATGCCGTGAAGGCGTCCTCGAGCCGCGCCACGGCCTGCGCCGCCGCCTGCTGTGCGGCCTCGTGCGCGGGGACGTATCGCAGCGGCAGTCGATAGCGCAGGTGATACGCGAAGAGCATGCGCAGGGGCAGGCTGTGACCGTGCGGGGGGAGCGGGCGGAGGGGCCGCCGGAAGAGTCGCCGGATGGTGTTGGCCACACGAAGACGCGTGTGGGAGAGACGGCGACGGAGGCGAAAAGAGGCTTTTTTGATGCGTGTCGCCGCCGTGTCGCCCGGTGCGGGCGCGAAGAGGTCGGGCGGCTCGGGCAGGGTGATCCACTCGGGCGCTTCGCCGGAGCGCGCGGCCAGCGCTTCGAGCATCTCCTGAAACGTCTCGCCGAGGGTCCGGCCGGGGGCGAGCGTGGTCAGCCGCTCGTATACCGGCGTGAGCACACGCTCCGTGACGGCCTGCCGGTACGTCTCCAGCCGCGCCCACGCTTCTTCCACATTGGCGGCGGGCTCCGTCTCGAAGGCCGCCGCTTCGACGAGCCGCCGGTGCTCTTCGGCCGCCGCACGCGCGGCTTTGCGCAGGGGCGTCAGCAATTCGCCCTCCACCCGGTCGAGCCACTGTCGCCGCAGTTCGGCCTCGGCCGCGTCGAGGCGCTCCACCAGCCGCGCGGTCGTCTCGGCGGCTTCGAGCCAGGGCCGGGGCGTCGGCGTGCGGGGCATCGTGGAGGGAGACGTCGCGACCGGCTCCGCCACGGGAGGTGTCGGGGTCGCGGTCATGTCGCTCCCTCCTCCGTGCGCGGCGCTTCGTCGGACGGACGGTCGGGAGGCGGCTCTTCGGCGATTTCGAAGGGCTCGGTGAAGACGTCGCGACCGGCGGGCCGGAGCATCCCCCGGCGGAGAAACTCGGCTTTGGCCGTCTCGGTCACCTCACTCGCGAAAACGGATTCGTACCGCGTGTCGAGGACGTACGCCTTCACCACGAGGTGCGTCAGAAACGTCTCTTTGAACTCGTCCTTGACCAGCACCACCACCGGCTTGTTGAGATAAACGTAGCGCGACATGGCGGCGGCCTGATAGGCGATGGCTTTGGCGGCCTTCACATCGATCCATCCCGGCAGATAGAGGTCCGTCACCACCTGACAGTCGAGCGCGCCCGCGTTGGCGTTGGCCACCTGCCCGTCGACGACCTGCGCGTTCGGCACCGAGACGAGGTTGTCGTCGAGCGTGACGATGCGGGTCGAGCGGAGACCGATGGAGACGACCTCGCCGTACGTGCCGCCCACGCGGATCTTGTCGCCCACCTGGAACGGCTGGTCGAGGATGATGAGCAGCCCGCCGAAGATGTTCTTGAGCACGTCCTGCGCGGCGAACCCAACCGCCACGCCGATCGCCGCCGAGGCGGCCAGCAACTGCCCCTGATTGACCCGGAAGACGCCTGCGATGACGTAATAGATCGCCGCGGTCCACGTGAGCAGGCGGACGATGGGAATGAGCTTTTTGAAGAAGAGCCGCCGCGTGGCGCTTTGCTCAGAGAGCGTTTCGAGAAGCCGCACGATTCCCTTGATGAAGAAGAACGTGAGGACGAGCACGAGCGCGGCCCAGAAGATGCGGAACCCGACGAACTGGAGACCCTGCGCCGTGTCGCGCAGGCGTTCGGTCACGGAGAGGGAGTCGGCGGAGGCGCGGGCCGTGTCCGAGGGGGCGGCGGGGGGGCGCGCCGTGACGAGCGCGCGCAACGCTTCGATCTCACGACGCAAACTGTCGAGCACGGCGTCTTCGGGCGGAGGGGCGAGCCTCGCGCCTCCGGCGGTCGTGTCGGCGGCGGGGGCGACGAGCGTGTCGGGCGCGACGGCGGGTGTGGGGAGCGGCGCTTCGGAGGCCGGCTCGTCCGTGCCGCAGGCCGCGAGGATCAGCGCCGACGCGACGGCGGCGAGGAGAAGCGTGCGTGAGGAAGGAAAGGACGGTGTGCCGGTCCGCATAAGCCGTTTGCTCCGAGGGTGCATCCACGTGGAAGAATAGTACGCACGCCGCGTCAGGATAACAACCGGAGCGGAAGAGGGGGGCAGATGCTATTTTCCACGCCGGGGCGCCTTTCGCCCGAACCCGCACGCCCGTTCGGGGATACAAGCGGGCGCGGGCGGAGTGGCCCGTCTTTCTCCCACCGATCTTTTCCGCGAGTCGATGAACCGCGCACCCACGCCCGAGTCGAGCGAGACCCCGCCCCCGCGCGTCGCCGGGAAGCGGCGGTGGGGGCTGCGCGCGCTTCTCGGGCTTGCGCTCATGCTCGCCGGGGCAGCCCTTGCGCTCCAGACCGAGTGGGGCGCGACGCACGCCGTACGTTTCGCGCTCGACCGTCTCGACCTCTTCGAAGGCGCGCGCCTCGAGGTCGGCCGGGCGGGGGGCAACGGGTTCACCCGTCTGGCGCTCTACGACGTTCGCCTCGTGCGCGAGGACGGGACGACGCTCGCCCACGTCGACACGGTGACGGCGCGATACCGGCTGTGGCCGCTCCTTCGGAAAGAACTCCGGCTCGACAGCGTGGCCGTCGTCCGGCCCGTCGTGACCATGCGCCAGGAGGCAGACGGGTCGTGGGATCTCGTGAATGCGCTCCCGCGCGACACCACGGCGGCGGACTCGGCGGCGAGCGGCTTCCGCATCCGCCTCGACGCGGCGGCGCTCCGTGCGGGGCGCGCCGAGGCCCGTTTCTTCGCCCCGGGCCGCGATTCTCTCTTCCGCCTCGACGACCTCGCGCTCCGGCTCCACGACGTCCGTCTTGCCGAGACGACGGCGTTCACGCTCGACACCCTCACGGCGCGCTTCACTCCGCCGGGGAGCCGCCGCGAGGCGCGCGTGCATCTCGGCGCGGAGGCCGGGGACGGTCGCCTCACGATTGCGGGCTTCGAGTTGCGTTCCGACGTCAGCCGCCTCGCGGCGCATGGCGCGTTGCCGTGGTCCGGAGCGTCGCTCCCCTCGGATTCGGTCGCCTTCGTCCTCACGGCCCATCCGCTCGCCTTCGGCGATCTCGCCCCGTTCGTCCCGGCGCTCGATCCGGGCGGCTCCGTCGAGGCCGAGGTGCGGGTGACCGGGACGAGGCGCCTGACCGACCTCGACCTCGACGCGCGCTTCTCGGACGGGGGGCGCGTCACCGTGCGCGGAGCGCTCACGCCGGACCTCGCCGAGGCGCCCGTCGTGCGGCTCGAAGCCACGGCGCGCCGCCTCGACCTCCGGAGCTTCGCCCGCGGAGACCCGGCCGGGCTCGTCAACGCCGACGTCTCGCTCGACCTCGCGGGTCCCGCACGCGACCGCCTCGGCGGCACGGTGCGCGCCGTGCTCTTCGACACCCGGCTTGCCGGAGCACTCCTCGCCCGCACCGCCCTCACCGCCGCCTTCGACGATGGGCGCGCCGCGCTCGAGGTCGCGAGCGGCGTGCGGGGGGCCGCCCTCACCGCCCGTGGCGTCGTTCGCCCCTTCGACGAGACGCCCGCCTACGACCTCACGGCCAATGTGCGCGGCCTCGACCTCGGGCGTTTCCTCGACGATCCCACGCAGACGAGCGACCTCGCCGCGACGCTCCACCTCGCCGGTTCCGGCTTCGATCCGGAGACGGCGGATCTGACGGCGCGCCTCACCATGTCCCCCTCGCCGATCAACGCCGCCCGTCTCGAATCGGGGCGCGTCGATGCGCGGCTTACGGGCGGAAAGCTCACGTTCGACGGACAGCTCCTCTTCCCCGGCGCGCGTCTCTCCGCCGCCGGAAGCGCCGCGCTTGCCGACGAACGCACGTACACGATCCGAGACGGGCGCATCGAGAACCTGCCCTACCTGGCGCTCCTCGGCGACACCACGCGCAGCGCGCTCTCGGGGACGTTCACCCTCACGGGCCGGGGCACGGATCCCGAATCGCTCACCCTCTCGGCGACGGCGCGGCTCTACGACAGCTTCTATGACGGATACGTCCTCGATGCGGCGGATCTCCGCGCCGCGCTCGAAGCCGGCGCGCTCACCTTCGGCGTCGACGCGCGCCTCGGCGGCGGCGATGTGCGGCTCGCCGGGCGGATGCGCCCGTTCGACGCGGCGCCCGCATTCACACTCACCGAAGGCGTTTTTCGCGGCCTCGACCTCGCCGCCGCCACGCCGTTCGAGGGGCTTGCCACCGACCTCAACGGCAGCCTCAAGCTCTCCGCGCGCGGCTCCGACCCCGCTGCCCTCGCCTTCTATGCCCGCCTCGATCTCGCGGCCTCCCGTGTGAACGAGCAGCCCCTGACCCACGGCTTCGTCACGATGAACGGGTCGGGCGGCGTGCTCGACTACCGGCTCGGCCTCTCGATGCCCGAAGGAGAGGTTCGTCTCGACGGCAGGCTGGACACTCGGCGTGAAAACCTCGGCTACTCGATAAAAAACGGAAGCTTCGCCGGTCTCGACGCGGGTGCGTGGCTCGGGCGTTCCGGCCTTCGGACGGCGCTCAACGGGGCGCTCGTCCTCGACGGAAACGGCACGGACCCGGCGACGATGGACCTGGCGGCCCGCCTCACGTTCGCCGCCGACCGGCCTTCGCGTCTCAACGACGGGGTCGTCACGGGCGGCGGCTTCGAGGCGGTGTTCGCTGCCGGGAGGGCGCATCTCGAAGCGGACCTGGCATTCGAGGAAGGGCGGGCTACGCTCGACACCGAGGGGCGCTTCTTCGATCACCGCCCCGCCTATACCCTGCGCGGCGTCGTCGACCGTGTGGATCTCGCCGCGCTCGCCGGCCTCGACTCGATCCGCGCCGCGCTTTCGTTCGACTTCGAGGTGACGGGCCAGGGAATCGACCCCGACGATATGCGTCTCGACGGGCGTTTCCACGCCGACGGCGCCCGGTACGACAGCCTCACGCTCGACCGCGCCGACGCCGTTTTTCATCTCGAAGACGGGCTTCTCCGCGTCGATTCGCTCGCCGTCCGCTCGAACGTGGGCCGGCTTTCCGGGAGGGGGCCGGTGGCGCTTTTCGACACGCGCGGCGTGCACGCCTCCGATTTCAACTTCGAGGCCGATCTGTTCGCCCTCGCGCCCGTGGCCGCCTTCTACGACGCCGACGGCCTGCGTCTCGGCGACGGGCAGCTGACGGGCGCTCTGAAGGGGCGTCCCGGCGCGCTCCGCTTCGACCTCGACGTGAACCTGAACAGCCTCGTGATGGGCGATCTGCGGGTGGCCCGCGTCCGGACGCGTCTCCTCGGCGCTTTCGCGAAAGACCGCACCGTGGCCGAAGCCGAGGCGCGGGTGGACCTTCGCTTCCTCTCCTTTCCGAACTTCACCGTCGAGCGCACGGACCTCCTCGCCGAATACCGCCCCGACTCGCTCGGCTTCGAACTCGACACCCGCCTCGACCGCCGCCGGGACGGCTATCTCGGCGGATGGGTCGCTCTCGCCCCTGAAGGCGAACGCCTTACGCTCGACTCGCTTCGCCTCCGTCTCGATGCCGACCGGTGGCATTTGCTTCAGCCCGCCCACGTCGAGCGGCGGGGCAGGCGGTACGAGGTCCGCAACCTGCTCCTTTTCAGCGAGAGTGGAGCCGCCGGGGATGGAGGAGGCGTCGACCAGCAGATCGCGCTCGACGGCGAGATCGACCTCGACGGCGAGCAGAGCCTCATCCTTACCATCGAGCAGTTCCGCCTCGACGCCGTGGCGGATCTCCTCGGCTACGACGGCCTCGGCGGCATGCTCGACGGGTGGCTCACGCTTGCCGGCGCGCCCGAGGCGCCCGTCGCCGAAGGCTCGCTCGAGTTCGACCTCTCGCTCTCCGGCCAGGCCGTCGGAGACATGGCGATGACCCTGGCGTACGAAGACCTCGCGCTCTCCGTCGACGCGCTCCTGACCGACGACCGGGGCAGTGAACTGCGGTTCGGCGGGACGCTCCCGCTCGACCTTCGCCTGACCGCGCGGGCGGATGAGACGGCGGGCTTCCGGGTCGATGCCGAGCGGGCCGCGCCCGAAAGCGCCGTCGATTTCAAGATCCGGACCGAAGACTTCTCTCTCGGATGGCTGATGCCCTTCATGGATCGCACGCTCGTCGACCGGCTCGAGGGTCGGCTCACCGCCGACGTGGACGTGCGCGGCACGGTCGATGCGCCTCTGCTCAGCGGAACGGCCATGCTCGACGAGGGGCGCATCGGGCTGCCGCAACTGGGACGACCCCGGCACAGCCTCGTCTTCTCGGGCGTCACCGTCGAGACCGAACTCGAAGACAACCGGGTGCTCGTCAACCACTTCCAGGTGCGCTCCGGCGGCGGGACGCTGATCGGCATGGGCACGGTGCGCCTCTCCGAACTGACGCTCGGCGCGTTCGACCTCACGATGAGCGCCGAAGACTTCCTCGCCATCGACTCCCGTGTGTACCGCGCCGTGACGGCCGCCGACCTGACGCTGCAAGGCACCACGCGGAGCCCCATCCTCAGCGGCGACGTCTCACTCATCAGCGCGGACGTCTTCCTCACCGAGGAACTGACGAGCGACGAGTTCGAGGCGGTCAAGCTCTCCGAGAACGATCAACAGATCCTCGAACAGCGCTTCGGCCTGCGCCTCTCCGAAGCCGACACCACAACCTTCGATTTCTACGAAGCGCTCACGATCACCGACCTGACCGTGCGCCTCGAACGCGACTCCTGGCTGCGCTCGAAAAAAAATCCCACGATGGACATCCAGTTTACCGGCGACCTCGACGTGCAGAAGCAGCCGTATGCGGACCCGCTCGTCTTCGGCGCCATCGAAGTGATTCCGGACCGGAGCCGGATCATCCAGTTCGGCAAACGTTTCCAGATCGAACGCGGCACGCTCACGTTCAACGGCCCGCCCACCGATCCTTTCATGGACATCAAGGCGGTGTACGTGGTGAAGGCGCGTCAGTCCACCGGCGACGAGGTGACGATCTCGCTCACGTTGAAGGGACCACCCGAAGCGCTCGACCTCTCCCTCGGCTCCGATCCCCAGATGGAGTTTGCCGACATCGTCTCGTACCTCGCTTTCGGGCGACCGGCGAGTGAAGCGCTTCAGATCGGGAGCGCGGGGGAAGGGAACGGCTCTCTCCTCGATCCGGCGGCCGGGGTGGCCATCGGACAGCTGGCCTCGCTCATCGAAACCCTCGCGGGAGCAAGCCTGGGCCTCGACGTGGTCGAGATCGAGCAAAACGGCCTCGAAGGCGCGACGCTGACGGCGGGTAAATACGTCTCGCCCCGGCTGTACGTCGCCGTCAGCCAGCCGATCACCTTCCGACGAACCGAGGCCGGGGTGGTGGAGGAGAACCCGACCGAGGTGGTGATCGAGTATGAGGTGATCGACCGACTTTTGCTCAGGCTGTTGCGTCGCGGCTCCATCATTCGTATTAACGTGAAGTGGGAATACGCGTTTTAGGGGGCATGACCCCGGTCGGGAACGACGTTGCAGGCAGTTTTCGAAAAGGGGATGGCCCGCCACGAGAGGCCCTCTCGCGCAACCCCTGATGAGCCGTTCCTCGCGGTCTGTCCGGAGCAGGTTGTTTTTTATTCTTAAAAAAATCAGTCGTTTATGGCATTTCGAGGGGTTCTTTCCGATGATCTCGGGCCGTTTCAGCGGGTGATGGAACGCACGGGCGAGCTGGCCCTGTTCACGGTCACGTTCTTCCGGCGTTTCTGGCGTCCGCCGTATGAAGGGCGGGAACTGGTCAACCAGATGGACGAGGTGGGGACGAAGAGCTTCGTCCTCACGGCGGTGACGGGCTTCGCCATCGGCATCGTGCTCTCGATGCAGACGCGGGGCACGCTGGTGCGCTTCGGCGCGGAGGCGATCTTGCCGAGCGCGCTGGCCCTTTCGGTGGTGAAAGAGATCGGGCCGGTGCTCACGTCCCTGGTGTTGGCGGGTCGCCTCGGGGCGGGCATGGGCGCCGAGATCGGTTCGATGCGCGTGACCGAGCAGATCGACGCGCTCGAAGTGGCGGCGCTCAAGCCGTACCATTACCTGGTCATCACCCGTGTGCTCGCGTGCATGCTCATGTTCCCCATCCTCACCATATGGACCGACAGCCTCGCCATGCTCGGCGGCTACCTCGAATCGGTGCTGGCTTCCGGCATGGACTACCGCGTCTTCTTCAACAATGCCATCTCGGCCCTCCGCTTTCACGACATCATCATCGATACGATGAAAACCGGTATCTTCGGCTTCATCGTCGCCATCGTGAGCTGTTATCTGGGCTACACCGTGCGCGGCGGGACGCGCGAGGTCGGGCAGGCGACGATGCAGGCCGTCGTCATCTCGTCGCTGCTCATCCTTCTGGCCGACGTCGTCCTCGTGCGGCTCTCGATCACCTTCTTTTAAGGGGCGCACCGCCCCGGCCGGTCTCCGGCCGGTCTCCGGCCGGTCGTTGGCCCGAACGTCTTCCGTCACCCCCGAACAACCAGCATACACCGCCCGTGCCCGAGCCGTCCACACCGAGCGCCCCGGCCCCCGCCGCAGGGCCCCCGCCGCCGGATACGATCATCGAACTGCGCGACCTCCACAAGTCGTTCGGAGCCAACCATGTGCTCAAGGGCGTTTCCCTCTCGATCAAGAAAGGAACGAACGCCGTCATCCTGGGCGGCTCGGGGTCGGGCAAGAGCGTGCTCCTGAAGCACCTCGTGCAACTGCTCCGGCCGGATCGGGGCGAGGTGTGGGTGTGCGGCAAGCGGATGGACCTGCTCGAAGGCGACGCGCTCGACGAGATGCGCCTCTCCATCGGATACCTCTTTCAGAGCGGCGCGCTCTTCGACTCGATGACGGTTTTTGAGAATATGGATTTCATCCTCGGCAGGCACACCAACCTCACGCCCGAGGAACGCCGCGCGCGCATCGAGGAGACGCTCGAATGGGTCGACCTGCGGGCGAAAGCGCCGAACTATCCCGCCGAGCTTTCGGGCGGGCAGAAGAAGCGCATCGGGCTGGCGCGAGCCATCATCCTCGAACCGCAGATCCTCCTTTATGACGAGCCGACGACCGGACTCGACCCCATCTCCGTGCGCCTCGTCTCGGACCTGATCGTGCGCCTCCGCGACGAGCGGGGCATCACCGGCGTGGCCATCACGCACGACCTTTTGTGCGCGGATATCATCACCGACGAGGCTTTCTTTCTGTATCATGGCCGCTTCATCGAACGGGGGACGCTGGAAGAGCTTCGGCGCTCGGAGCACCCGCTGTTGCGGGAGTTCTTCGGCGAATGAAGGGCGTCCCTCCGGGGGCGAAGACGAGGGGCGGCGCGTGTGTGGACGCGCCGGGACGGCGGTTCCGGGCGGGCAGAAGCGGGCACGCGCGGAACACGCCGCCGGTCCGGTTCATCACACCGGGTGCGTGGGGAAGCCTTCGGGCGGTTGCACGCAATTTATTCACGTATGAGGAATGACCTATGTCGCGTCAGGCTCGTGTGGGTTTGCTGGTGTTGGCCGGGGCGCTCTTGTTCATCGTTGCGCTTTTCGCACTGGCCAACCGCTCCTTTTTGTTCAGTGACACGTTCTACGTCCGGTCGGAGTTCAGCCGGGTGGCCGGTCTGGTGCCCGGCGCTTCGGTGCAATATCAGGGGGTGGACGTCGGGCGGGTCGAGAGCGTGAACCTGCCGGAAGAGCCGGGGCAAAAGATCGTCGTGACGATGGCGATCTCGGAGCAGGCGAAGCACCTCGTGCGCAAGAATACACAGGCGCAGATCAAGAGCGACGGGCTGGTGGGCAATCAGATCGTGGTGCTGGTGCCCTCGCCCGAGGTGGGAGAACCCGTGCGTGAGGGGGATTTCATCCCCGGGGTGGACCCGTTCGACCTGTTCGAGATCACGGACAAGGCGCTCGCTTCGGTGCAGCGCTTCGAACTGGCGGCGCAGGCTTTCGAGCAGATCATGCACGACGTGCAACGGGGACAGGGCACGCTGGGGCGTCTCATCTACGATCCGACCATGTATGAGGGCGTCGTCGCTACGACGGAAGAGACGCGCCGGGTGCTGAACAACCTGGCGGACAACGCCGAGGCACTCGTCGGGCTGGCGGGAGAGGCCACCACCGGCGTCAAGGACATCCTGGGCAAGGTGAACGAGGGCGAGGGCACGCTGGCGAAGATGCTCAACGATCCGGCGGTCTACAACACGTTGCTCGCCACGGCGGACACCCTGCAGAGCATCGCCGGGGACCTGCGGGCGGTCACGCAGAACGCGGAGAACATGACGAACTGGGGCTCGCTCGGGGCCTTTCGCTTTGCCGAGCTGATGGAGGCAGGGAAGCACAACTGGCTGTTCAAGCGGTATTTCGAGGAGCGCGGGCACATGGAACAGGCGCCCTTCGAGGTGCGGGAGCGCGCCCTCGCCGAGACGTACAGAGAGATCCAGGAAAAAGAGCGCCGGCTCTTCGAATGGGAACAGCGCCTGAAAGCGCTCGCCGAACGGTTGGAAACGGCGGCGGCGGCGGTTTCGGAAGGCGACGGTGCATCGTCGAACGAACAGTAGGCCATGACGGAAAGTCCTCCCCCGATCAGCCGCAGGACGGAGACTGCCTCGCCGTCTTCTCCGGGCGCCGCTGCGCTTTCCGCCTCCGAGGTCGCGCTTCTGGCGGGCGGGCTGACCCTCTTTCTGGTGTTGCTCTATCAGATGCGGGACATGCTGAACCCGCTTCTCGTCGCGGCGGCTTTTCTCATCCTGGTCTGGCCGATGCGGGCGCACCGGGCCGCGCGCGCCATAAAGTTGAGCGGCAGCTTCCTGCTCCTGGTCTGGCTGCTCAACAGGCTGAGCATCGTGCTGCTGCCCTTCGCGCTGGCCTACCTGCTTGCCTATCTCTGCGATCCCGTGGTGGCCTATCTGCGGCGGCGGCTCCGGGTGCCGCGCTGGCTCTCCGCACTCGCGGTCACGGCGCTCGTCGTGGGCCTCGTGGCGATGATTCTGCTGATGCTCGTGCCCACCATCGTCGACCAGCTCGAATCGCTGGCGGAACGGATCCTCGGCAGCATCGGCAATCTGCAAACATGGATGGGGAACCTCGACGCCCTCGATCAGCTTCAGGCGGCGGGCATCATCGACAAACAGGAACTCATCGGGCAGCTGTCCGGCGCGGTGCAGGATCAGGCCACCGCCCTGGCGAGCAGCGTCCCGAACGCGGCGAAAGCCGTCATGCAGTCGATCAGCTCTCTCTTCGGCATCCTCACCGTCGTGGCGCTCATCCCGGTGCTTTTTTTCTATACGCTGAAAGACTATGCGGCCATCCGGGATCGGCTCATCGAACTGTTTCCCACCTTCGACGGGCGACGGGATTATCTGAGGGAAGCCGGAGGGATCGTGGGCAAATACCTCCGGGGCCAACTGACCATCAGCGCCATCGTGGCGATCATCGTGTCGGTGGCGCTGCTGATTTTCGACGTTCCTTTTGCTTTGTTGATCGGTTTGATGGCGGGGCTATTGAACATGATTCCCAATCTCGGCATCATCATCACGTATGTGATCGGCGGCCTTCTCGCGCTCGCCTTCGGCGGCGTCGTCAAGCTGATCATCGTGATCGCCGTGCTGGTGGGAGAGTCGTTTCTCGAACAGAGCGTGCTCACGCCGAACATTCTGGGCCAGAAAGTAGGCCTGCATCCCGTGCTGATTTTGCTCTCGCTCTTTGTCTTCGGCTATTTTATGGGTATGTTCGGTCTAATAATCGCGGTGCCGGCCACCGCACTGCTGGTGACCACCTATCAGGCGACCCGAGAACACTGGACGTTTGATCTGGCGATGAGCGGAGAAGCATCGCGTCCCCCCACGCGGGAAGAGGCGGGCGAAACGTTTCCGCCCGCGCCGCGACCCATGGGGGATGCCGCCGTGCCGGGCGAGACGCCGGACCCCGTCGCCTGAAGATCGCGTGCGGATGCCCCGGACCGGTTTCCATGGGAGATGATCCACGCCCGGGCATGGACGCACGAGTTTGTATTGACGAACCCATGAAAGTCACATTGTCGCAACGATTTGTCATGCCGTCCCGCTTGCATCCGGGCTATTCGCTGGTGGGCCGCTGGGTGCGCCGCCGCGTGGGGGATGCGCGCCGTGCCGAAGCATACTTCATCCTCACGCTCGTGGGCGCGGTGGCGATGCTGGCGCTGGCCCAATACGTGGCGTGGGCGCTGGTGCAGGACGCCGTCACGGCAAACCCCGGCGGTCCTGCGGCAATGGCGTTCTGGGGCGGGCAGGTCGCCGCCGTCGCGCTCTATGCGCTCACGTGTGTGCTGGGTTTCCAGCCTTCGGTCGAGGTGGCGGTGACGCCGGACGGCGTTCGGATCCGGCAGGGGAAGGAGGCGCTCACGCTCGCCTCGGACGAGGTGCTTCGGGTGGAGACGATCCCGGCGCTGGTGTTTCACCGCCATCACCGCCGCTATGCCGGCACGCGCGTGTTCGTCAACCGGATGCCGCCGGAAGTATTGCTTCTCCACACGAGAGAGGGTCCGGTGGCGCTTGGTCTCGCGCCCGGCGACCGCGCGGCGCTCATCGCACATCTGCAGGCGCATGCGTCGTTCCCGTACGAGACGGCGCGCGCGCGCGTAGCCTGAACCGCCCCCCGCCGGTCACTCTTCTGAAAAGTCCGCCGTCATCAGCGCCCACGTGTTCGGGTCGAGGACGACGCGGGAAGGGGCGGCGTCGAGCGGGAGGGTGAAGGTCTCCTCGGATTCGTCCACGTCGAGCACCTCGATGCGGGGGAGGAGGGCGTCGCCGGTGTAGATGCCGACTTCGAGCGGCAGGCGGAATGGCGGCCCGGGCCGGGTCTGGCGCAACGTGATCGTGAGCGAGCCGTCGCGGTGCCGCCACGACCCCTCGAAGTGCGGCTGTCCGGGACGATGGATCCACTGCCGGAAGAACCACGCGAGGTCCCGTCCGGAAGCCTCCTCCATGACCCGCCGGAAATCCTCGGTTCGGGCATTCCCGTCGCGATAGCGCCGGTAATAGTCCCGGATGCCGTCCCAGAAGACGTCGTCGCCGACCTCGTGCCGGAGCATGTGGAGCACCCACGCTCCTTTTTGATAGGCGTTCGGGCTCAGAAGCGCCATGAGGTTGGTGATGGAGGGATCCACGACGGGGCTGTTCGGGGCGCGCCGGGCGTAGGCGACGACGCGGTCGCGGGCGGTCCGCATCCCGGCCACGAGGCGATCGTGCCCGTAGGTGAACTCCATGTAGAGCTGCGTGAAGTACGTCGCAAAGCCTTCGCTCAGCCAGATGTGCGGCCAGTCCTGCTCCGTCACCGAGTCGCCGAACCACTGGTGGGCGATCTCATGGGCAAGCAGCCCCTCGCTCTGCCGCGTGCCGGTCACGGAGCCCTCGGCGTAGAAGATGTTGCTCGCATTCTCCATGCCGCCGAAACGTGTCTTCGACTGCACGTTGGCGAGCTTGGCGTACGGGTACGGGCCGATGTGTCCGGAGAAAAAGCGGAGGATGCCTTCGGCAAGCGCGTAATCGTAAAAGCCGGGATCGCGGTCCTGCGGATAGACCCACGTCTCGACGGGCACGCCGTCGACCTCGTCCACACGGCCGACGGCGAAGCGGGCCGCGCCGATGACCATCACCTTCGTCGCCATCGGGACGGTCGAGCGCCAGTGGGTGCGGCGGAGCTCGCCCGGGAGATCGGTCTCTTCCAGCCGCTCGCCGCATCCGACGACCTGATAGTGGACGGGCGCGGTGACGATGAACTCGCAGATCGCTTTGTCCGAAGGATGATCGACGGTCGGGAGCCAGTGTCGGGCGCGGTCGGGCCAGTTGTCGCCGAAGAAGGTGCGGTCGCCGAACTTGTTCTCGGAGATGATGAGGCCGTCGTCGGGGACGCCCTCGTAGGCGATGGTGAAGGTGCGCCGCTCATCGGGCGCAGGGGGCGGTTCGAGCCGGATGGTGAGGCGGTCGTTCTCGTGCGTGAAGGGCGCGTCGGCGCCGTCGCTGCGCACCGCCGTGACGGTCATGCCCGCGCCGCCCCGCGCAGGCCCCGCCAGGTCGAGGTGCAGCGCGTCGACGCCGGCGAGGAAACGCACGTCGAGGGTAGCCTCGCCCCGGATGGCGTCGGTGTCGTCGCTGAGCGTGAGGCGGAACGTATACCGGCGCACGTCCACGTCCGGGTCGGGGAGCGCGGTCGGGGAAGGAGAGGACGCGGGCGCGACGAGGAACAGGCTGAGGAGCAGGACGCGGACGCTGAGCATGAGCACGCACGAAAGGTGATACGGGAGAGACCGGCATGTGGAGACGGCGCGGGCCGCCCGCCCCGACCATGCCCCCAATATAGCGGGAGTCGGCCTTTGTTTCCGGAGAGAAATCGCCGCGGGGGCCGCGCGAGCTTTTCGATTTCACAGGATTGTCAAACAGGCGAGATCTCGGGGGCGGGGGAGACCGCGCCCTGCCGCGAACGGCCCCTCCGGCGCGGTCACACGCCCCGAGCGAAGCATCGACGACGTGCCGGATTCCGCGATGGACCGCGAAGTCGATGCGTTCGGCAAGCCGGGCAACGTGTGGACCTGCCCCGGGATGAAGCCGGCGTGCGAGCGTGAGCGCCTCGCACCGTCGATCGCTGCGCGGAGGTGCGGCGTGGCGGCGCCGCAGAGGCGCGCGCGGAGGCTGAAACATGGATCGGGGAGCGGGGGTTGAAGCCGGTCTGTACGCACCCTCGTGCCCCGACTTTTCTCTCATTCCCCACCCTCATGGACATCGAAGTACGCGAAGCCCGTCCCGAAGACGCGACCTATGCGGAGGCCGTCACCCGTTTGATCGAAGACGCCGCGCGGGTGCGCGGCACGGGCATCGCCAAGCGTGATCCCGCGTACATCCGCGCCAAGATCGAAGAAGGCAAAGCCGTCATCGCCGTTCAGGGTGAGACGCTGGCCGGGTTCTGTTACATCGAAACGTGGAGCCACGGGCGGTACGTGGCGAACTCCGGCCTGATCGTCGCGCCCGAGTTTCGGCGTCGCGGGCTGGCGAAGCGGATCAAACGGTGCGCCTTCGAGCTGTCGCGGCGGAAGTACCCGGATGCGAAGCTCTTCGGGATCACGACGAGCTTGCCGGTGATGCGGATCAACTCGGAGCTGGGGTACCGGCCCGTCACGTTCTCGGAGCTGACGCAAGACGAAGTTTTCTGGCAGGGATGCCGGAGCTGTCCGAACTTCGACGTGCTCACGCGCACGGACCGCAAGCACTGCCTGTGCACCGGGATGCTCTTCGACCCGAAGGCCCCGCCGAACGCGGACGAAGACGCCGGGGCATAGGCTCGCGTTCGTTCGTCGCCGGCCGGCGACGCATTTCCCGAAGAAGGTCCTTCCCGCGAAGCCGACCCTCGCGAAGGCGGGGGCAAAAGACCGGCTCAGCGCGTGTCATCCCGGCCCCCGGACGGTCGCGCGCCTCTCGTTTCGGGGGGATGCGCCGGGCCGGCGGTTCTGCGCCGCATGGCGGAAATGAGTATACTGCGGAGACGAAGCGCTTCCCTTGTCCTCCTTCTGCTCATGGAACTGATCAACATCATTGCGGTGCTCATCTCGCTGGCCGCGATCTTCAGCTACGTCAACTACCGGTACATCGGCCTGCCGATCAGCATCGGCGTGACGCTCATCGCGTTGCTTTTCTCGATGGCCCTCATCGCCCTGGACGCGATGGGCTTCGGGTTGCGGGCGTACGCCGTCGCCGTGCTCGAGAAGGTCGATTTCAGCCAGACCCTCCTGCACGGGATGCTCAGCTTTCTCCTCTTCGCAGGCGCGCTCCACATCAACATCAACGACCTGGCGGAGCGGAAGTGGATCATCGGCACGCTCGCCACCGTGGGCGTGCTCGTCTCGACGTTCCTCGTCGGCGCGCTGGCGTGGCTGACGCTCGGCCGGCTCGGGGTCGAGATACCGTTCCTCTACGCGCTGCTCTTCGGCGCGCTCATCTCCCCGACGGACCCCATTGCGGTGCTGGGCATCATGAAGACGGCGCAGGCGCCGAAAAGTCTGGAGGTGAAGATCGCGGGCGAATCGCTCTTCAACGACGGCGTCGGCGTGGTGATCTTTCTGGTCATTCTTGAGGTCGCCACGGGTGTGGAGACGGTGACTGCCGGGCACGTGGCGCAGCTCTTTCTTCAGGAGGCCGTCGGGGGCGTGCTCTTCGGGCTGGGGGCGGGATACGTGGCCTTCCTCATGCTCCGGAGCGTAGACAACTATCAGGTCGAGATCCTCATCACGCTGGCGCTGGTGATGGGCGGCTATGCGCTGGCCACTTCGCTGCATCTCTCCGGCCCCATCGCCATCGTGGTGGCGGGGCTGCTCATCGGCAATCAGGGACGGCTCCTGGCCATGTCGAGCAAGACGCGCCACCACCTCGACATTTTCTGGGAGCTGGTGGACGAGGTGCTCAACGCGTTGCTCTTCCTGCTCATCGGGCTGGAGGTGCTCGTGCTGTCGTTCACGAAGGCGTACGTGCTGGCGAGCCTGCTGCTCATCCCCGGGGTGCTGCTCGCCCGACTGATCGCGGTGAGCCTCCCGGTGGCGATGTTGCGCAGGTTCTTCACGTTCACGCCCGGCATCATCCGCATCTTGACGTGGGGCGGGCTCCGGGGCGGCATCTCGGTGGCGCTGGCGCTCTCGCTTCCGCCCGGGCCGATGCGGGAGGTGATCCTGCCCATCACGTACGCCGTCGTCGTCTTCTCTATCCTCGTGCAGGGGCTGACCATCGGCAAGGTGGTGCGCCGCGTGGTGCACGGGGCTTCCGCCGAGCGCTGAGGCGTCACGGGCCCGGAAGCCGGGCGTGGGCGGACCAGTACACGGTCTGTGGACGCGAGGACGCACGGTCGGCGATGATGCGAAGGGTCCACGGACCGACGCCGGAGGCGCGCGCCCGTTCGAAGACGCTCGAAGGGTCGGCGCTGAGGGCGCGAACGGAGCCGTCGGGCGCGAGCAGGAGCAGGTCGAGGTTGGCGCGAGGATGGTTTGCGTCCCCGGGCCACCAGAGGGCGGCGTCGAGGAGGTGGGGTCGGCGGTCGCGGGGATCGAGGGGGAGGTCGAGGGTGTCGCCGGGGCAGAGGGCGGATTTGCCCCACCACGCGACGCCGTGGAGGGGGGGCAGGCGAAGGCGCCCGGCGCCGGACGAGTCGTTGAAGGGGAAGGGGTGGCGGCCCGCCAGGATCATCTGCGCGTAGACCTGTCCGGGATCGACGCCGTCGCGTCGGCTGGTGCGCAGGAGCCAGGAGCGCAGGAGCGCCGCCGCGCCGCCCGCGAAGGCCGTCGCGCCGCTCGTGCCGGCGAAGGCGCGGAGGTCCACCTTCGAGTAGCTGCCGGCCGTGAGCACGTCGGTCGGCGCCTGAACGTCCGGTTTGAGGCGTCCGTCGGGGGTTCGACGATGGCCCTGGCTGAGCTCCTGCCGTCCGGTGGTGACGGTGTACGACCCGATGCCGAGCGCTTTACGGGCGACGGCGGGCTGCCCCACCTGCCGCGGCGTGTTGCCGGTGGCGGCGATGACGGCCGCGCCGGCCTCGAAGGCATGATCGGCGGCGCGGATGAGGACGCCGTGGCGCTCGGGCGCATAGCGCAGGCGCGTGCACGTCGCGTCGAGGCATCGATAGGCCGCCCCCGCCAGCGGCGCCACGATGATTTTGCTGAGGCCGGCCACCGCCGCCTGAAAGCCTCGCACCGCCGCGCCATAGTCGAGATCGGGGAAAAAGACCTTGTCGTCGACCACGCGGCACCGGAAGACGCGGTACGTGTCGAGCAGGACCCGCGTCACGCCGCGGTGCGACTGGCCCTGGTTGGCGTTGGCCGTGAGAACGGCTCCGGTCTGGGTGCCGTGATCCTGCGCGCACACCTCGTACGGGTAAAAATATGGGGTGCGGGTGAGGCAGTCCTCGCCGCCGCGCACGCAGTCGCCCTGATATCCGAGGGGCGAGGGGAAGGCAAGTTGGATGTGGTTGACCTCGACGCCCTGGTCGAGGATGGCCACCCATCCGCCCGTCAGCCCCGCATCGAAATACGGGTCGCTGCCGAGGCTGTCGCGCCCGCGGGCCACCGGCGGCCCCTCCGGCGGGGGGATCGTGTCCTGATAGATATAGCCGGGAAGGATGAGCCGCCGGATCGTCGAGGAGTCGGGAGCGGGCGGCGGGACGAAGGGGGCCTCGACGAAGCGCACGTCCGCATGGCGGCGGAGGGCCGGGAGCGCAGCGCGGGGCAGGCGCACCTGCAGCGCGTCGATGAGCCAGAACGTGTCGAGCACGGCGACGCCGGAGAGGTCGCCCGTGACGTTGCTGAAGCGGCGGGCGAGCTTCCGTTTGAGCGTGCGGACGAGCGCGCGCGCCCGTTCCAGCGCCGCCCGGTTGCCGGGCGCGTCGCGCAGCTCATGGAGGCGCGGCTCGGGGAAGCGGGGGATCGCCTCGGTGTGCCGCAGCGTGATCAGGACCGTGGTGTCGCCCTCGGGGAAAGGTCCTTCGTCCGGCGAGAGGGCGTCGGGCGTCGCCGCCGCCGGGGCGGGTGCGCGGCAGCCACCGGCGGGCAGCCGGATCGTCTCGACGCTCGTGAGCGTGTCGCCGTTCATGACGACGCGGTGCATCCGGTCGAAAGGGTCCGCGCGGTCCGGCGCCTCGGGCGCGCAGGCGTGGAGGAGACACGCGCCGAAGAGCGCGAGGGCCGGGACGGCGTGAAGGAACGGGCGCCTCGTCAATTGACCTGCATCGCCGGACGATCCGAGCCGCCGCAATACGTCGCGCAGGGGATGTTCGTGACGCCGTAATAGTACGTTCCTGCCGAGTTCGGAGAAGTGTTCACGTTGAACGTTACCGAGCCGGTAGCGCCGATGGTTTGCGAACGACGGTTCACCGGAGCCTGGGGGTTCGCAAAGCCGACGGTGGCTCCGACCGGACCGTAGAATGTGACCGACCCGCCGGGGTTGACGTCCACGGGGTCGACGCTGACGCCGTAACAGGTGCTCGTGGGCGTGCACGTGATGGTTACGTCTGCCATGGGATGCCTCCGAAGAGAATGGTTGGGGGTTCAGGGATTGCAGGTTTGTGAAACGGGCTCCGGTGGGGGCGTACCGGCGGGGGGGCGCGGCTCAGGGTTGACGCGCTCTGGCGCGGGCCAGGATCGGCGCGAAGCCGGGGTCGGCCCGAAGTCGGTCGAAGCCCGGATAGCCCTCGATGTCGACGAGCGAATAGCCGCGCTCCAGCGCCCGGTCGATCCATGTCAGGGCCTGCCGGCGGTTTCCGAGGCGTTCGTAGGTCTCTGCGATGCGCGAGAGGTCCGAGGGGGCGGTAGGCCGCAGGGCAAGCAGGCGCGCGAGCGTCTCCCGGGCCTGCCCGTCCTCGTCGAGATAGGCATAATAGGCGGCGAGGTGGCTCAGCACCTCGGCGTCGCGCGGGTTGAAGCGGAGTCGGGCCTCGGCCAGTTCGGCGGCCCGAGCGTGTGCCCGGCGGCTCTCCTCGACCTGTCCCGACCATTCATAGGCCGTCGCCAGGTAGCCCCAGGTCAGATAATTGTTGCCCTGCAGTTCGAGCGCCTTCTCGTACGCCTCGGCCGCCTCGGCATACCGACCCTCGTAATAATAGGTGGTCGCGAGGTTGGCGAAGATCGTATGGTCCGGCTTGATCTTTAGTGCCTGCTCGAACATCTCGATGGCCTCGTCGGAGCGTTCCAGGTAGAAATACATGGCTCCGAGGTTCGAATACGCACGCGCGTTCAGCGGGGTCAGGGCGATGACGTGGCGGTATTGGGCGATGGCGTCTTCGTAGCGGGCATGTTTGAAGTAGAACCGTCCGAGATCCCGGTATCCGACCCAGTAGTCGGGTTTCAGAGCGATGGCCCGTTGATAGGCGAGTTCTGCGTCGTCGAGGCGGCCCAGGGCGTCGTACGTCTGGGCAAGCCCTCCGATGGCGTCGGTGTACGACGAGTCGCGGGCGAGGGCGTTCTGGAAGTCGGCGATGGCCGAGCCATACTGACCGCGCGCCGTTCGGATGCGTCCGAGCGTCATGTAGACGGGAGCGAGCCGGTCGTTGAGTTCGATGGCGCGTTCACAAAACCGTTCCGCCTGCTCGATCCATTGCACGTCTTCGGTCTGCTCATACTTGCGCCAGTATGCTTCGCCGAGCCCCGCATAGGCGAGGGCATAGAGCGAGTCGCTTCGGATGGCCTGCTCGAAGAGCGTGATGGCCGCCTGGAGGTTGTCGCCCTCGCCGAAGCGCTGGAGGTATCCGCGTCCCTGGGTATAGAACTCATACGCGCCGGGCGTGGACGTGCCGCCCGCGATCAGGGAACGGGTCTGGTTCGGGATGAGGTCCACGTCGAGGAGGTCGGCCAGTTCGCGGACGAGGTCTTCCTGAATGGCGTCGAACGAGCCGGCGGGCCGGGCGATGCTAGCGGAGCGAAGGAGGCGGCCGGTCTCCGGCTCGATCAGTTCGAGCGCGATTCGTGTATGGGTGGCGTCGCGGACGGCATCGACGCTGAGGACGAGGTTGACGCCGAAGGCCTGGGCGGCTTCGGCCGGCGTGCGCACGGAGTCCCGGCGGACGAGGTCGGCGGGGATGACCCACAGGTTGCCGACGTCCTCCATGCGGCTCAGGTCATCGACCATGGTTGCGATGAGCCCGTCGACGAACGCCCGGGCCGTGGGCGAGCCGTCCGAGCCGCGTTCGGCCAGCACGGCGACGTGCTTCTCGCCCGGCAGCCCGCCGAAGCCGAGGAGGCGGAGCGCGCCTTCCCGCACCGGGGTGAAGGCGAGCGCCAGCGCCACCGCCGCGAACGCCACGAGGCCCGCGCCGATCAGCGGCCGCCGCGACCGCCGCGACGCGTACGGCGTCCGGATCTGCGAGGTGTCGCCGCCGGAGGTGAGCACGTCGAGGTCGGCGAGCAGGTCCGTCATCGAGGGGTAGCGGTGCTCCGGGTCCTTTTCCAGACAGAGCCCGATGATGTGCGCGAGCCCGGGCGGAAGGTCCGGACAGAGCTCCGAGAGCGCGGGCGGGTCCTCGTTCACCACCCTGTATTCGAGCGCCGCCTGGTAATCACTCCGAAACGGGGGGCTTCCGGCAATCATCTCGTAGACGAGCGCGCCGAAGGACCAGATGTCGGAGCGATGATCCACCGGCGCGCCGCGCATCTGCTCGGGGGACATGTACGCGGGCGTGCCCATCGTCACGCCCGGACGCGTCAGGTTGATGTCGGGCATCTTGGCCAGCCCGAAGTCGAGGATCTTGGCGCGCCCGTCCTCGGTGATCATCACGTTGGCGGGCTTGACGTCGCGGTGAACGATGCCCGAGGCGTGCGCTTTCGCCAGCCCGCTCGCGATCTGCCGGGCGTAATCGAGCGCCGTCTCGAGCGGCAGCGGCCCCCGGGCGATCGTTGCCTTGAGCGTTTCCCCTTCATAGCACGCCATGGCGATGAAGAGGCGGCCCCGCGCCGTCTCGTTGATCTCGTAGATGGTGCAGATGTTGGGATGATCGAGCGCCGAAGCGGCTTTGGCTTCCTGCCGGAAACGCGCCATCGCCCGTTCGTCTTCCGTCCACAGCGGCGGGAGGAACTTGAGCGCGACGGTGCGCTGAAGCCGGGTGTCCTCGGCGCGGTAGACGACGCCCATGCCGCCGCGCCCGAGACGCTCGTGGATGACGTAATGGGCCACATGCGTGCCCGTGAGGGGATCGGGCCCTTCACGCTCGTCGGAGACGGTGACGGGCAGGGGCATGCGGAGGGCCTCGGCCAGGTCGCCGAGGTAGGCGGTGGCCTCGTCGTAGGCCGCCAGCAACGAGGCCAGTTCGTCGCGAAGGGCGTCGTTGTCGCGACACACGTCGTCGAGGAAGGCCGGGCGCTTCTCGGGGGGCATCGAGAGGGCCTCGTCGAAGAGGAGTCCGATCTTATCCCAGGTTACGGTTTCCATAAGAGGACACGCGGATGGAGCGCGGAACCGCCGGTGCGGACGGGACGGGCGATTTCGGACAAAGGGCTTTCTTCTATATACACCAAAAGGACCGCAAACGGGTCACGGAAAAACCACAAAAGGATCGGGTCGAAACGCCCGGGCGGGCTTCAGTCTTCTTTCATGTGCCGGAACAGCCAGGCCTGGGCCAGCGCCCAGTCCCGTTTCACGGTCGCCGGAGAGACATCGAGCGCGGCGGCGGTCTGTTCGATGGTCATGTCGCCGAAAAAGCGGCATTCGACGATGCGGACCTGTCGCTCGCTCTTTTGCCCGAGCGCCGTGAGCGCCTCGTGAAGGGAGAGCAGGTCGTCGAGGCGTTCGTCGTCGATGAGGGCTTCCCGACCGCCCTCATCGTCGTCGAGTGTCACCTTTGTCTGATCGCCGCCACGTTTGAGCGTTTTGCGCTTCTGGGCATAATTGATAAGGATATGGCGCATGGCGCGCGCGGAGACGGCGAGGAAATGGGAGCGGCTTTTCCATTCCACCTTGCTCTGATCGACGAGCTTCAGGTAGGCTTCGTGGAGCAGCGCCGTGGTGTTGAGGGTATAGTCTCCGTGCCAGCGGCGGCGTTGCCCGTGCGCCAGTTCGTAGAGCGTCTCGTAGACGAGCGGAAAGAGGTCGTTCAGCGCGCCCGAATTGCCGTCGCGAGCCTGCAGCAGCAGGCGGGTAACGGTAGCCTTGGAGGAAGTGTTCGTCATGGGCCGGCCGCCGGGCGACGAAAAAATACGCGAGCATCAGGTCGGAGGCGCCGGTCGGGTGGGTGAGAGGCAACCGGCGCCGGGCACGCTTTCCGGAAAATACGAATCGAAAACGATCCCTGCTTCGAACGGGAGTACGACGCTGCTTTCGGAGGGTGGCGGAGAGGCGCCGGGAGGCTAGGCACCGGACGGGGCTTCCGGCTGCTCCGCAAAGCTGTCGACGGCCTCCTGGACGGTTTCGTAGTGGTCGAACACGGGACCGAGCAGCCGCGTCATTAAAAAGAGATTCTTGACGCGTTTTTGCATCCCGGCCAGGCGAACGTCCCCGCCCGCGCGGCGCATCGTCGTCAGGCTGCTGATGAGCAGGCCGATGGCGGTCGAGTCGAGGAGATCGGCCTTCGAGAGGTCAATGACCACGTGGATCTTGCCCGCTTCCTTGAGCTCCTCGATGGCCTGCTTGAAGGCCTCGCCCTCGACGGCGCCCAGAAATTTCCCGGTGATCTCGATGACGACGGCGTGGTATTCCTCTTTGACTTTGAACGGCATGGTTGATTCCTGTGCGTGAGTGGGTGGGGATGGTGCAAGTAAGAATGACGGTAGGAGGTTCCCGGCAAAGAGTCAAGTCTTTCCGGGGAGAGGCGCCGGGTCGGGGGGCTCACGCCGTGCGCCGGAGGGCGAGCATCGTCATGTCGTCGTTCGGAGGAATCTCGCCGGTGTGTCGGCGGACGGCGGCGATGATGCGCTCGATGAGCGTGTCGGCGGATGTGCCGGCGTGGGCGCGAAGCATCTCGCCGAGGCGCATGGTGTCGAACTGTTCGCGGTCTGCGTTCATGGCCTCGGTGATGCCGTCGGAATAGATGAGCAGGGTGTCGCCGGGGGCGAGGGCGACGGCGCCCTCCCGGTAGGGGAAGTCCGGCTGGAAACCGAGCACGAGACCGCTGGTGGGGAGTTCGCGGATCTGGCCGTCGGCGGCGTGGAGGAGGGGACGGTTGTGGCCTGCGTTGACGTACCGGAGCGTGTGCGTGCGCGTGTCGAGCAGCCCGAAGAAGAGCGTGACGAAAGAGCCTCGCCCGATGCTCCGGCACAGCATCCCGTTCGAATGGGCGATGCAGTCACGGACGGAATCGGGCTGGGCAAGGGCCTGCCCGCGAAGCGTCGCCTGCACGTTGGCCATGAGCATGGCCGCCGGAAGCCCCTTGCCGGAGACGTCGCCGACGCACAGGCCGAGACGGTCCCGGTCGACCCGGATGAAGTCGAAGTAGTCGCCGCCGACGGTCTGGGCAGGCAGGCTGAGGCCGGCGATGTCGTAGCCGTCGCACACCGGCGGTTCTTTGGGCAGGAGGTTGGTCTGGATCTCGAAGGCGAGCCGGTATTCCTCGCGCAACCGGATGAGCTTCTTTTCCTCCTCCTGCAGCCGGGCGTTCTCGATGGCCTGCGCCGATTGCCCGGCGAGGATGGCGAGCAGCCGCTGATCGTCGTGTGTGAAACCGCCCTCTTTCTTGTTGTACAGCGTCAGGATGCCGATCAGGCGGTTCTGCACGATCATCGGCACGCAGAGCACGGAGTGGATGCCGCGTTGCCACCGTGTGCCCCGGAACCGCTCGTCGTGGGCCGGATCGTTGATCAGGAGCGGGCCCTTGTAGAGATGCATCCACCCGAGGAGGCTCTGTTCGGAGCGGTATGCCTCATGATCGCCGGAACTGGCGGAAGTGCGGATGAACGTTTGTGTGGGATCGGCGGCATCCTGCCCCACGAGGGTGATGACGGCCTGCTCCGCCCGGATTGCGCGCAGCGAACGCCGGATGATGGCGTGCATGATCTCCTGCACGTCGCGCGAGGCGCTGACGGCGAGGCTGAGGTCGTTCAGGATGGACAGCTCTTCGACGGCCCGGCGCAGGCGCTCGTTTTCATGCTGAAGAGCGTGCCGGGGGCCGTCAGGGGGTTCTCGGGTCGTCATGGGAGGAGACGTCAGGGGGATCGAAATACCGTGCGCGTAGGGTCTCGAATGTACTGTTTTTTCGTTAGATTGACCAGCGAGGCGCACGGCGTGAGGCGGGACACCAAAAGCTTTATCGAGAAATGCGTCCTATCACGCAGCACGATACGGAATGATTGATACAGTACGGAGGTCTACGCGCCGGGGTTGCCTGCACTGCCCGGTCGCGCCCCGCTTTTTCGCGGTCCACGCGCCGATGGTCTCCACGTTGTCTCCTGCGCCATGCCCGAAACCGTGATTCGCGTCGTCGATGTCTATCCGTACCGTCGCCCGAAGGAGGAGACGGTCGAGTTTCTGTTGATGCGCCGGGCGGCTTCGGCGGCGTATGCGGGGCAATGGCGCATGGTGGGCGGCAAGATCGAGGCGGGCGAGACGGCGTGGCAGGCGGCGCTCCGCGAACTGCGCGAGGAGACCGGCCTGGAGCCCGACCGGCTGTGGGCCTTGCCCTCCGTGAACGCTTTCTATGAGTGGACGCACGACCGCATCAACCTCATCCCCGCCTTCGCCGCCCGACTCACCGCCGACCCGACGCTCGACCGTGAGCACGACGCTTTCGTGTGGCTGTCGGCCGAAGCCGCCGCCGCCCGCCTCGCCTGGCCCGAACAACGACGTCTCCTCCGCCTCGCCGACCGCCTCCTCCTCGAAGGCTTCCCGCCCGAACTCCTCGTGACGGGATAAGGGGCGCGACCTGCCTACGGGAGGGGGAAGACCTGCCGGATCAGTCCGGCGATTGGAACTTCAGCTCTTGATGGCATGTACCTATTTTGGTACATTGCGATATGGAAAACACTCCTCGCTTGCGTGTCGCTTTCTATCGGAGCGGAACCGGACGAGAACCCGTACGTGAGTGGCTCAAAGCATTGCCCCGAGTCGCGCGCAAGGCCATAGGTGAAGAGATCAAAACCGTGCAGTTTGGCCGGCCGCTTGGCATGCCGCTCGTCCGGAAGATGGAACCGGAGTTGTGGGAAGTGCGCATTCGTCACGGAGACGGAATCGCGCGGATCTTTTTCACTGTGGAAGGAGACGTCATGGTGCTGCTTCACGCCTTCATCAAGAAAGGACGGAAGACCCCGAAGAAGGAACTGGCTCTGGCAAGGAAACGACTCGCGCAGGTGAAAAGAAGGAAGTAGAACGTGAAGGTGACAGGCATGAACGAGCACGTCGGAAGTGACTTCGACGACTTTCTCGCGGAAGAAGGTCTTCTGGCTGAGGTGGAAGCCGCCGCCCTGAAGCGCGTCATTGCGTATCAGGTCGAGGAATTGATGAAGCAGCAGCGCTTGACGAAGACCGAGATGGCCCGGCGGATGCAAACCAGTCGTGCTTCCCTGAACAGGCTCCTCGATCCCTCGAACCCCTCGATCACGCTCCAAACGTTGGAGCGAGCGGCGGCAGCTCTTGGGAAGCGGTTGCGCAGTGAATTGGTATAGCATGGAAGCAGGAGGGGGGGCTGCGCACGACCGCATCAACCTCATCCCC
>NZ_JBWOPL010000031.1:0-12844 GCF_056451265.1 Rhodocaloribacter sp.
AAACACGCTTGTGCCCGTTGGCGGACTCGAGCGAATCGGCGCGGATGAAGTGACGACGTATGCTCGAAAGCGGCGCGTACGATTGCGTGGCGGTAAGCCCCAGCGTGACGTCCGCCGTGTGGGCCGGCCGGGTCGGGTACGGCTCGTGAAACAGAAACGTCTCGCTCATCGGCGCATGCATGGCGCATCCGGTGAACAGCACGAGCGAGGACGGGTGAAAGGAGGAAACGCATCGATGGGCCCCTTCGGGAAGAGGCGGGATTCAGCCTCATAGCCGCTCCGCGAGGACGACGGGTACCAGGCGCCCGTCGGCCGGGCGTCCCGCCTCCCTCACCGCCGCTCGTAGTACAGGAGCCCGCCGCTGAGCCCGCCCGTGACGAAGTCGGCGTCGCCGTCGCCGTCGAGGTCGACGAAGGCGGGGGTGGCGAGGGCAGGCACGGCGAGGCGGAGCGCGTCGTCGTCGCGGACGAAGGCGGGGGCCTGTGGTGTGCCGTCGTTCCGGTAGACGACCAGTCCCTCGGCCTCGGCGCCGAGGATCAGGTCGAAGTCGCCGTCGCCGTCGAGGTCCTGGAAGACGGGGAAGCTCCGTTGCCCCACGTCGATGCCGAGGTATTCATCCGAGACGAGCGTGAAGGCGGGCGCATGCGGCGTGCCGTCGTTCCGGTAGAAATTGACCGTGCCGGAGAACTCCCCGACGAAGAGGTCGAGGTCGCCGTCGGCATCGATGTCGACGAGGGCGGGGGCGGCGTTGCTCCCGCGCGTGAGGCGGAGGTACTCCTCCGTTTCGAGCCGGAGGTCGGGAGCCGTGGGCGTGCCCTCGTTCCGGTAGAGGGCCACCTTCCCGCGCGTCCACGTGCCCACGAGCAGGTCGAGGTCGCCGTCGCCGTCGAGGTCGCCGAAGGCGGGGACGTAGTGGAACGCCGCGTGGAGGGGCATCGTGCCCCGATCCCGGAAGACCGGCGCATCGGGCGCGCCGACGTTCTCGAAACGATGCATCCGCGCCGTGTTGAAATCGTCCGGGGCGATCTTGTTCGAGAGGAAGAGGTCGAGGTCGCCGTCGCCGTCGAGGTCGGCAAAGGCGGGCACGCTCTCGCTCCCCACGTCGATGGTCTTCAGATACCGCCGCGCGCGCTCGACGAAGTCGCCGTCATCGGTTTGTTCGAAGAAATAGAAGTTGTCCGCCGACGTTTTGATCGGGTTGAACGCGCCGCCGAGCACCCCGACGAAGAGGTCCACGTCGCCGTCGGCGTCGATGTCTGCGAAGAACGGGGCGTTATAGCCGCTCGTCCGGAACGGATGCCCCGGCGGGAACGGGACGGGCTCGCTCCGAAGCGAAGGCGAGGCGCACGTGCCGGTGTTTCGGATGAAAAGCAGTCCCGGCTCGAAGAAATCGCCCCAGAAGAAATCCTGATCGCCGTCGCCGTCGATGTCGGTGAGCGCGAGCGTGTTGGCGCCGTGGAGGCTGCCGCTGAGCTGCGCGACGATCTCGATGTTCTCGAAGCGCTCGGTCAGGAGCCGGAAGCGCGGCACGTCGTCCGCATCCCTCCCCACCGACTCGTACCGCATCACCGTGCCGTCGAGCTTGCCGATGAAGAGGTCGAGCGCGTCGTCGCAGTCGATGTCGGTAAGGTTCGGGATGTTCTGCCGGTCGGAGAAGATGGGCTTGCCGCCGGCGTCTTTGAGCGAATCCTCGGCGAGTTTGAAGACCGGACTTTCGGGCGTGCCCTCGTTCCGGAAATAGCGGACGAAGCTGTATCGTTCCTCGGCGAGGAGGTCGAAGTCGCCGTCGGCGTCGAGGTCGAAGAAACGGTACCACTCCCCGACGTCGAGGTCGTGGAAGCGGTCGGTGCGCCAGACGTAGCGGGCGTCGTCCGGCGTGCCGGTGTTCTCGAAGAACTTGACCGCGCCGGTAACCTCCTGCACGAAGAGGTCGAGGTCGCCGTCGCCGTCGATGTCGATGAACTGCGGACGGGGCACGTTGAAGCCGCCGAGGAAGGGGTGTTCGTAGGGCGCGCCCGCCTCGTCATGGACGGGAAAGGGATAGACGTCGCGCACGAAGCGCGTGGCCGGGCTCGCGGCATCGTCCGCCTCGCGCGAGGCCGCACATCCCGCCGCGAGCAGGACGAGGGTGAGCGTGGGGAGCAGGCTTCGGAGGTGAGGCAAACGTGTCCGGGTGTTTGGGTGGATGGGTGGGGGGAAAAAGCGCGAGGAGACGCCCGAAGGACGAACGGCTCGGTCTCAGAACGCCCGCGCGCCCATCCCGGCGGCGTATGCGCCCACTTCGAGCGCTTTCACGATGGTGTTCGTCGCCGTATCGATGACGGCCACCACGCCGGGCGGCGGCGCATCCACGAAAGGATAGCGCGGCGTGTACGCGCCCTTGAGGTTGTTGTTCGAGACGTACAGGCGCTTGCCGTCGGGGGAGAGGGCCGCGCCGTGCGGCTGCGAAAGGCCCGGCCCTTCGATCACCGCGGCGACGTTCCTTTTCTGCGCATCGAGCACCGTCACCGTGTTCGCACGCTTGTTGCCCACGTACACGTACCGACCGTCGTGCGAGAAGACCGGGTGCCACGGCTCGGCCTTCACGTCCACCGTGGCCAGGAGCGGCAGCGCGGGCGGCTTGCTCGCGTCGAAGAAAAACATTTTGCCCGTGAGTTGCCCGCCGGCGACGAGCGTCGAGCCGTCGGGCGAGAGGGCGAACTGCACGAGCGTGTGCGTCGGCCCGTCGAGGCTGTGGAGGTCGATGTCGCCCGTCTCCATATCGATCCCGGCAATCCGGTTCTCGGCGAGGCTGGCCGTGTAGACGTAGTTCCGGAAGCCGTCGACGGCGATGGCGTGCGGGCGCGGGAAGAAGACGTCGATCTCCTCGATGGACATGTCGGCGGGTTGTATGAGGCCGATGCGCTGCGGAGGATTGACCGCCGCCATCGACCGCCCGACGAAGAGCACGTCGTGCTCGGTGTCGAGGGCGAGCATGCCGGGCCGCTCGAAGTCCGCCTGCCCGAGGAGTTCGTTGTCGCGGTTGAACTTGAGCACCTTGTTCTCGGCGATGAGCGAGAGGTACCAGAACGACCCGTCCGGCTCCACGGCGACGTGGTGCGGCTTGGCCGTGGCCGAGAAGCCGAGTTTCCGGAGATCGACGGTGCGCACGACGAGGTCGTGGTCCATGTCGATGACCGAGACGAGGGCCGCGCTCTGATCGGCGACGTAGAGGAGGTTCCGGGCGTCTGCATAGGGGACCTCTCCGGCGTCGTTCCGCGCGCCGTCGTCGATCCAGTTGCGCACGAGGGCCAGTTCATCGGGCGTGATGGCGGCGGCGGCGGCATGGAGCGGGTGGTCCTCCGGAAGCTCCGTGGCCAGCCGGACGAGCAGGCTGCGTTCGGCATCGAAGGGGATGAGCACCTCACCGTAGTCCGAGCCCGCGATGAGGCTCTCCCATGAGTCGAGCCGCAACCCTCGCTCTCGGGCGAGCAGCGGGGCGAATTTCGCTTGCAACACCGGAAGCACCCGTTCCGAGAACGTGCCTCCGCCGGAGGCGGGCTCCGTCGTCACCATACTCTGCGCGCGAGCGGAGGTGCACCCCATTCCCAAAAGGGCCGCGAAAAGCAGCCACTTGCCGATTCCGAGTCTCTGTGCCATGGATCTTCACGCTTTGGATAAACGATCACGGGGGTTCTCCCCGAGCCGGCGGAGAAGCTATGAACGGCCCGCCGTCATGTAAAGGAAGAAAGGCATCTGTCCGCGCCCCGGCCCGGTTTTTTCCGGCTGCCGGGGTTAATGAACTCTTGCTTAAAACCTCTCTCCGGGGCGTTTTGCCTGAACGAGGGACCCACCCCTAAGTTGCATGCGACCGCCGGGAAAACTAGATTGGGGCGGCGTGCAAAACTCGGTCTTTGCCGCCTCCGGCACGCCCCGTCTCACCTTTCCACCGTCTGGTATCCGCGATGAACCTGCCGCTGTACTGGATCGCGCTGATCGCGTTCGGCATCATCAACTTTTTCCTGATCTCGGCTTCGGTGCTGGTCTATGCCGAGCGGAAGGTTTCGGCGTACATGCAGAACCGTCCGGGGCCGAACCGGGTGGGGCCGGCAGGCTTTCTCCAGCCGTTTGCCGACGTGCTGAAGCTCATCTTCAAAGAGAACATCGTTCCGCTGGCGGCCAGCCCGTTCGTCCATTCGCTGGCCCCGTGGCTGATGGTGTTCATCGCCATGACGGTCCCGGCGGTGATCCCCTTCGCGCGCGGTGTGGTCATCGCCGACCTCGACGTGGGGGTGCTCGTGATCCTGGCGCTGACGTCGATCAGCGTCTACGGCGTGACGCTGGCCGGGTGGAGCTCGAACAGCAAGTACTCGCTCCTCGGCGGGCTTCGCTCTTCGGCGCAGATGATCTCGTACGAGCTTTCGATGGGGCTGGCCGTGGTCTCGGTGGTCCTCCTGGCCGGCTCGTTCAACCTCACGACCATCGTCGAGGATCAGAGCGGCGGCTGGGCCCTCTTCGGATGGAACGTCTTCCGCAACCCCCTCGGCGCAATCATCTTCATCGTGACCGCCTTTGCCGAGACGAACCGCACGCCCTTCGACCTTCCGGAAGCCGAACAGGAGCTCGTCGGCGGCTATCACACGGAATACAGCGGGATGAAGTTCGGCATGTTCTTCCTCGCCGAATACGTCAACCTGTTCGTCGCCTCGTTCGTCATCGCGACGCTCTTCTTCGGCGGCTACCTGGTGCCGTTCGAGCCCCTGCTCCTGAAAGCGCTCCCCTCGCTCGACGGGAGCGTGCTCCTGGGCCTGCTTCAGTTCGGCTCGCTGTTTCTGAAGGCGGCGTTCTTCGCCTACCTCTTCATCTGGGTGCGCTGGACGCTCCCGCGTTTCAAGTACAATCAGCTGATGACGCTCGGGTGGAAGTACCTCCTCCCGCTCGGGCTCGTCAACGCCCTCCTCATCGCCCTCGCCGTGGCGATTTTCTGACGCGCGCGCCCGCATGATCCTCGCCCCGTCGATCCTCTCCGCCGACTTCACCCGCCTCGAAGCGCACTGCCGCGAGGCTCTCGATGCCGGAGCCGACTGGCTGCACGTGGACGTGATGGACGGGCACTTCGTCCCGAACCTCACCATCGGACCGCTCATCGTCCGCGCGCTGCGTCCGCTGGCCGACGAGACCGGCGCGCCGCTCGACGTCCATCTGATGATCGAGCAGCCCGAGCGCTACGTCGAAGCGTTCGCCGAGGCCGGGGCGGACGTGCTCACGGTGCACGTCGAGACGTGCCCGCACCTCCACCGCACCGTAGCGCAGATCCGTGGGTGCGGCGTGAAGGCGGGTGTGACGCTCAACCCGGCCACGCCCCTCGTGACGCTCGAAGAGATCCTCCCGGACGTGGACCTCGCGCTCGTCATGTCGGTCAATCCCGGCTTCGGCGGACAGGCGTACATCCCGCAGAGCACCGCAAAGATCCGCCGCCTCCGTCGGATGCTCGACGCCATCGGCTCGAGGGCCCTCCTCGAAGTAGACGGCGGCATCAAGCCGGGCAATGTGCGCGCCGTCGTGGACGCGGGCGCAGACGTCATCGTGGCCGGAAGCGCCGTCTTCGGCGGGCCGGTGGCGGAGAACATCCGGGCATTTCGCAAAGCCGTCGCGCACTGGGCGTGAGCGGGGCGACACCCGCAGGAGATGGGGGCATGCGTCCGTCGCCCCGCTCGGGCCGCAGACGTGTTCGCGGGCGGGGGTGCATGGCGCCGACGTGTCTGAGACGAGCCTCGTCGGCATGATTGTGGCCTCGAGCAGGGACATGAACCGCAACCGAACCCTGATGCTCCGAAGGATCGCGGCGGGCCTCGCCGCGCTCATCCTCGCGCTTCCCCTCCCCGCCCGCGCGCAGGAAGACTGCTACGACGGGGTCATCTGCGTGGCGAGCACCCAGCACGGCGACACCGTGGACGTCTACGTCGACAACCTCCACGTCTCCGAGGTGACCGTCCGCTTCACGATGACGCTCGAGAACCTGCGCCCGAGCGTCCCGCTTCCGCACGTCGCCACGTTCCCCGGACGCCGCCGCGTCCGGGCCCTCCGGCTCTTCGCCACCCACCCCGAGGCCGGATGGAGCTATCGGTTCGACATGCAGTGGATCTTCGGCAGCCTTGCGGCCCGGCACGACGACGCCTACGTGTACGACCTGCCCTACGCGCCGGGCGCGGCGCACCCCGTCGGGCAGGGGTACGACGGCGCATTCAGCCACGACGGCGAGTATGCCATCGACTGGAACATGCCGGAGGGGACGCCCGTGCTCGCCGCCCGCGAGGGACGCGTCATCGAAGTGCGCGATGTTTTCTCGGAAGGCGGCGTGGATGAGCGGCTCAAGCGTAAGGCCAACCGCATCAAGATCCGGCACCCGGACGGCACCATCGGGAGTTACGTGCACCTCCTGCGGGGCGGCGCGCGCGTTCAGGTCGGGCAACGCGTGCGCCGGGGCGAGCTGATCGGGCTTTCGGGAAACACCGGTTATTCGACCGGCCCGCACCTCCACTTCGAGGTCTATACCCTCGGCGAGGATCTCGAACGCCGCACGCTGCCGGTGCGCTTCCGCGTGGCGGGGCATCCCGAAGGCGTGCCCCTCAGAGAAGGGCATTCGTACCGACACTGACGCCGCCGAACCGCTCCCGCCGCTCTCGAAAACTTTGCCGTCCGGGAGGAATTCCCGGCGGGGCGCGGGGCGCACCCTGAACGGCGCGCGGACCCTCCGGCATCCTCCCGTTTTCCGTCGTACCTTTGGGCGACGGTTGGGTCCGCGCTCGTCGGACCGGCCGTCCGCTTCCTTTCCGTCGCCTCCCCCATCCCTGCTTGCCCGTGCCCGCTGCCGTTCGCGTCGTCGTCCCGTTGCCGATCGATCAGACGTACACGTACCTCGTGCCCGAAGCATTCCGGGCGGAGGCGCGGGTGGGCGCGCGGGTGCTCGTGCCCTTCGGCCCCCGCCGGTTGACGGGTGTGATCGTGGCGGAAGCCGACCCTGAGGAGGCCGAAGGCTATACGCTCAAGCCCCTCCTCGACGTGCTCGACGAAGCCCCCGCGCTCACGGCCGAGATGCTCCGCCTCACCCGATGGATCGCCGACTATTACGTGTGCGGGTGGGGCGAGGTCGTCAAGGCCGCGCTCCCGACGGGCGTCGCCATCGAGAGCCGGAACGTGCTTATCCGCACCGACGCGCCGATCGACGGACGCGACCTCCCGCCCAGGGCCCGGGCGCTCCTCCGCTTCCTCGACGCGCGCCGCGAGGCGACGCTCCATGCCCTCCGGCAGGCGGGGCACGACGTCCCGCTCGCCCTCCTTCGCCGCCTCGAACGCGAAGGCCTCCTCCGCGTGGAAGCAGGGCTGAGCCGCCCGAAGGTGCGCGTCAAACGCGAGAAGCACGTGCGATTCGCCCCGGCCTTTCGGACGGACGCCGCGCGAAAGGACCTCCGCACGCACCTGCGCGGCCCGAAGCAACGCGCCGTCATCGAGGCGATGGCGGGCCTCTTGCTCGAAGGCGAACACGAACCGCGCCGCGCCGACGTGCTCGAACGCGCGGGCGCGGCGGCGGCTACGGTCGACAGCCTCGTCCGAAAAGGCATCCTCGAAATCGTCGAGAAAGAGGTCCTCCGCTCTCCCCTCGGCGACCTGCCCGGGGAGGCCCCCTCCCCTCCCTCGCATACCCTGCACCCCTCTCAGAAGGAAGCCCTCGAACACATCCTCGGAGCCGTCGAGGCGCGGCGGTTCGAGACGTTTCTGCTTCACGGCGTCACCGGGAGTGGAAAGACGGAGGTGTACATCGCGGCGCTCAAGACGGTGCTTGCGCGGGGACAGACGGGCGTCATCCTCGTGCCCGAGATTGCCCTCACGCCGCAGACCGTCAGCCGTTTCCGCGCCCACTTCGGCGACCGCATCGCCGTGCTCCACTCGCGCATGAGCCTCGGCGAGCGGTTCGACGCGTGGCGACACCTCCGGAACGGGCGCTTCTCCGTGGTCATCGGCCCGCGTTCGGCCGTGCTCGCGCCGCTCTCCAACCTCGGCCTCATCGTCGTCGACGAGGAGCACGAGCAGTCGTACAAGCAGTTCGACCCCGCGCCTCGCTATCATGCGCGCGACGTGGCGGTGATGCGGGCGAAGATGAACGACGCCGTGTGCGTGCTCGGCTCGGCCACGCCCAGCCTGGAAAGTTATACGAACGCGCGGTGGGGCAAGTACACGCTCCTCTCGATGCCCGAGCGCGTGCCCGTGCCCGGCCACGCCGCTGCGCCGCTGCCGGCCGTCCGCATCGTCGACCTGACCCTCGAACGAAAGAAACACCGGCTCGACGGCGTCTTTTCCGAACCGCTCCGCGAGGCCATCGGAAAGCGGCTCGAACGGAGCGAGCAGGTCATCCTGCTTCAGAACCGGCGGGGCTATGCGCCCGTCATCGAGTGCCGCTCGTGCGGGTGGGCGCCGGTGTGCCCGGACTGCTCGGTGACGCTGACGTACCACAAGGACAAGCGGCTGCTCCGGTGCCACTATTGCGGGCGCACGCGCCGGATGCCCCGCCCCTGCCCGAAGTGCGGCGCGGACGACCTCGCGCAGCTCGGCGCGGGCACGCAACGTGTGGAAGAGGAACTCGCCGCACACTTCCCCGAGGCCCGCATCCTCCGCATGGACCTCGACACCACCACCCGCAAAAATGCCCACCACCGCCTCCTCGACCGCTTCGGACGCGGCGACGCCGACATCCTCCTCGGCACACAGATGGTCGCCAAAGGCCTCGACTTCGGGCGCGTCACACTCGTCGGGGTGATCAATGCGGACACGGGTCTGCTCTTGCCGGATTTCCGCTCGGAAGAGCGCACGTTTCAGCTTCTGACGCAGGTGGCGGGCCGCGCCGGGCGCGCCGGCCTCCGGGGCGAGGTGCTCCTTCAAACCCGCAACCCCCAACACCCCGTCCTCCGCTTCGCCTGTGCGCACGACTACGAAGGCTTCGTCGAAGCCGTGCTTCCGGAACGGCGGCAACTCGGCTATCCGCCCTACGGACGCATCGTCGGCGTCGAGTTTCGCGGACCGGACGAGGACGCGGTCCGTGGCTTTGCCGAACGATGGACGGCCCTGCTCCTCAAGCAGGCCGGCGAGGCGCTTCGGGTGCTCGGGCCCGAGGCGGCATTCATCGGACGCGTCAAAAAACAGTACCGCTTCCACACGATCGTGAAGGTGCCGCTCCGCTTCCGCCCCGCCGCGCTCCAGCGCCTGCTTCGCCACACGGTCACCCGCGCCGGATCACCGCCCCGCCACTGCCGCCTCGCCATCGACGTGGACGCCGTCGGGCTGTTTTGACCCCCCGAACCCTCACCCGAGCACACCGGGTCCCGGCGCGGCGCTCATGACCTTTCACGGCCCGTACGAGCTTCCGCCAAAGATTTGCATTTCGCCCCGATGCACGACTTCCGGCGCCACGAAGGGCTGTTTCGCGGTTTCATCGGCTTCCGACCCTTGCTCCGGATAAGACCCGTTCCGGTCTTCCGCTGCGCCGCCTCTCACGTGATCCCGATTCCGATTCATCATGTCCGATTCTTTGATGGATTAATGATAACGTAAAAAAAGGGAAACGTCATTTCGTGCCATCGGGTCCGCCGGACGGGGAAAACGGTCCGCATGAGGCGAGGTCGGCAAGGTGGTCGGAACAAAAAAGGCCCGCACTCGAGAGCACAGGCCTTTGATGAGATAGGGGCATCGATCCCTCAGGGACCTCCGAAACCGCCGCTTCCGCCAAAGATTTGGATTTCACCCTGGCTCACGACTTTCGGCTCCTCAAAGGGCTTCTTCTCGGTCTCACCGAGTTCCGGCTGGTTTACCGGGGGGATCTGGTTCTGTTCTTCCATAGGGCATCTCTCGGGTTGGTGAAGGGGGTAATGCGATTACGGTGTCTCCGGGGAACCCGGCGGCGCGAGGCGAGAACGTCCCAGCCCCGCGCACCGAGCCTTTGGTTATTTTTGCAGGATCATCGTCTTCGTGAAGCTCTGCCGGTCCGTGATGAGCCGGTAGAAATACATGCCCGAGGACAATCCTTGCCCGTCGAACGTGACCGTGTGGCGGCCCGGCGCGTACTGTCCGCTGGCGAGCGTCATCACACGACGGCCCAGCACGTCATACACGGCCAGCGTGACCCGGCTCGCCTCCGGCAGATCGAAGCGGATCTGCGTGGTCGGATTGAACGGGTTCGGGTAGTTCTGATTGAGTGCGAACTCCGTCGGAAGCTCCTCGGCCACCGCGCCCGAAAGCGCGCCGTTGAGCGTCTGATCTCCGGCCCGGTCGGAACGGATCGAGACGGGGTCGCCGCTCTCGGGGTCGGCGATGGTGGCATTGCACTGATCCGCCGCGAGGAAGCCCCAGCGGAAACCGCCGCCGGTCTTGACGAGGTCGAACTGGAAGTCCGCCACGCCCGGATCGAAGGTGAACTCCGGCCCCGGGATCTCGGTGACGGTGCTGTCGGCGAAGTCCGCATCCACGAGGAGGAAGACGTCCACGGCTTTCAGCGTCGCGCCGCGCGCCTCGACGAAGATCGGGAAGATGCCGTTCGAGAGGCCCGGCCCGTAGACGAGCGGCGGCTTGGCGGCGTCATCCGGGTTGTCGATCGGATGATACGGCGGGTTCGGACAATCCGGCGTCTGCCCGCACAGATCCGTCGCCACGACGGTGACGAAGTAGAAGAGCGTCGGATCCGGGATCTCGCAGACGTACGTGGCCTTCTTCGTGCCGACGTAGAAGTCGTCCGTACAGTCGAGCGTGATCGAGAGGTTGCCGAACGCCTCGAAGCTCACGAGATCGACCGAAGCCAGACCGGTGTCGTCGGTGACGGTGACGGTCACCGTGCCGCTGTCCGAGGCTACGTCGAAGTCGCCGGCGTAGTCAATCTCCGGCGGGCCGGTGTCGAAGAGGCAGACGCTCACCATGCCGGCATCGGCGGTGAGGTTGTTCTCACCGGCGGCCAGGGTGATGGTGTCCGTGCGCCCCGTCGTCTCATCGGCGTCGGAGTCGAGCGCGTCGTCTCCGGCGTCTTTCGACGTGAAGACGAGCGTGTCGGGCGTGACGAATTCGACCACGTAGTCGCCCGGATCGAGATCCGGGAAGAGGTAGAACCCGTCCATGTTCGTCGTCGTCGTCTCGAGCACGGCAAAGCCGTTGTTCGGATCGAGAAGGTTCACGGTGATCCCTTCGATCCCCGGCTCACCGGCGCCCTGCAGGCCGTTCATGTCGAGATCTTCCCACACGTAGTCGCCGAGGGATCCGACCGGCGCCACGAGCCCGGCGTCGAGGGTGAGGTTATCCACACCGGCGGCCAGGGTGACGGTGTCCGTACGACCCGTCGCGGTGTCGGCGTCGGAGTCGAGCGCATCGTCTCCGGCGTCTTTCGTCGTGAAGACGAACCCGCCCGGAAGGACGAACTCGACCACGTAGTCGTCCGGCGCGAGATCGGTGAACGCATAGAGCCCGTCGGCGTCGGTCGTCGTCGTCTCGAGCACGGCAAAGCCGTCGTTCGGGTCGAGGAGGTTGACCGTCACGCCTTCGACGCCCGGCTCACCGGCATCCTGAAGGCCGTCGCCGTCGAGGTCCTCCCATACGAAGTCTCCGAGGGAGCCGGTCTGAAGCAGCCCCGCATCGACGGTCAGGTTATTCTCGCCTTCGGCGAGCGCTATGGTGTCCGTACGGCCCGTCGCGGTGTCGGCGTCGGAGTCGAGCGCATCGTCTCCGGCGTCTTTCGTCGTGAAGACGAACCCGCCCGGAAGGACGAACTCGACCACGTAGTCGTCCGGCACGAGATCGGTGAACGCATAGAGCCCGTCGGCGTCGGTCGTCGTCGTCTCGAGCACGGCGAAGCCGTTGTTCGGGTCGAGGAGGTTGACCGTCACGCCTTCGACGCCCGGCTCACCGGCATCCTGAAGGCCGTCGCCGTTGAGATCGTCCCACACGAAATCTCCGAGCGAAGCCGTGCGGTAGAGGCCCGCATCGAGGGTGAGGTTCTCATCCCCGGCGGCCAGCGTGACGGCGTCCGTGCGGCCCGTCGCGGTGTCGGCGTCGGAGTCCATCGTGTCGTCACCCGCATCCTTCGGAGAGAAGACATGATCGGCGGGTTTGACAAACTCGACCGTATAGTCACCCGGCATGAGGCCGGAGAAGCCATAGAGCCCGTCGGCGTCGGTCGTCGTCGTCTCGAGCACGGCGAAGCCGTTGTTCGGGTCGAGGAGGTTGACCGTGACGCCTTCGATGCCCGGCTCACCGGCATCCTGAAGGCCATCGGCGTTGAGATCGCGCCACACGAAATCTCCGAGTGCGGCCAGATCCATCACCGGACACACGGCCAGGTCGGGGAAGTCCCGGGAGAAGCTCTCCACCACGGTGAGTGCGCGTCCGTCATCGAAGGTAAAGACGACGCCTTCGCCAATGGGCTCCGAACAACTGACGTGGATCTTCACGTCCTGCTTGACGCCGTCGAAATAGATGTCGAGGTCGTTCTTCTCGAACTTCCCGTCGTCTTTCGTGCCATTGATCGTGAAGACCTCACCCGGCTGAAGCACCCCCAGATTATACGCCACATCCCTGGCCACGATCTTGACTTCGGCGGCGTCGGGGCCGGTATATTTCAGTGACAGCTGGATCACGCCGCCCTTGCACTCGGCACAGTCCGGCGGCGGCGGCGCGTCGCAGAGCGGAATGCCGTCCCCGTCCAGCCCCGCCGTCACCTCGAAGTCTCCCGCCACCGTGCCCGGGCCCAGCGGCTGCGAACAACTCGTGTGAAGGCTCGCAATCTCGTCCCCATAGGCATCGTAAAACTTCACGTCGCCCTTCAACTCGTCCT
>NZ_JBWOPL010000032.1:0-18437 GCF_056451265.1 Rhodocaloribacter sp.
GGCCCGCCCCGACGCCGCCGAGCGCATCGCGCGCGCCGTGCTTCACCTGGCCCGGAGAAAGCCGCACCACGCACCGGAAACGCAGGCATGACACGTAATCCCGAACAGAGCGAACGGAGACGGCAACCCTTCCTGGGGCGCATCCGCCACGTCCACATGGTGGGCATCGGCGGCATCGGGATGAGCTCCATCGCCGAGGTGCTCCTGAGCCGCGGCTACCGCGTGACCGGCTCCGACCTGAAGAAGAGCGACGTCACCGCCCGCCTCGAAACGCTCGGCGCGGTGATCTTCGAAGGCCACGCCGCCGAGCAGGTGGGCGACGCCGGCGTGGTCGTCCACTCCTCGGCGGTGGACCCGGCGCGCAACCCGGAGACCCTCGAAGCCACCCGGCGCGGCATCCCGCTCATCCCCCGCGCGGTCATGCTCGGCGAGCTCATGCGGATGAAATTCGGCGTCGGCATCGCCGGCACGCACGGCAAGACGACCACCACCTCGATGACCGGCCTCGTCGTGGCCGAGGGCGGCTTCGACCCGACCATCATCGTCGGCGGCAAGGTGGCCGTCTTCGACTCGAACGCCGTCGCGGGCGAAGGCGACGTGATCGTCATCGAAGCCGACGAATACGACCGCACCTTCCTCCGACTGACCCCCTCGCTCGCCGTCGTGACGAACATCGAGGCCGAACACCTCGACATCTACGAAGACCTCGACGACCTCATGGACGCCTTCGTCCAATATGCCAACTCGGTGCCCTTCTTCGGGGCGGCCCTGCTCTGCCTCGACGATCCGAACGTGCAGGCCGTCGTCAGCCGCATCGACCGGCGCGTGGTGACCTACGGGCTGACCCGGCAGGCGGACGTCCGCGCCGAGAATCTCACACACGAAGGGCTGACGACGCGCTTCGAAGTGATCGCCGGGGGAGAGACGCTCGGCGCGGTCGCGCTGCGCGTGCCGGGGACGTTCAACGTGCAAAATGCGCTGGCCGCCGTGGCCGTGGGTCTCGAGCTCGAGATCCCTTTCGAAAGCATCCGCGCGGCGCTGGCGAAATACTCGGGCGTGCACCGGCGCTTCGAACCCATCGGCGAGGCCGCCGGCGCGCTCGTCATCGACGACTACGCGCACCATCCGACCGAGGTGCGGGCCACGCTCGAAGCCGCTTCCGACGCCTTCCCGGACCGCCGCATCGTCGCCGTCTTTCAACCGCACCTGTACTCGCGAACGCGTGATTTCAAAGAGGACTTTGCGCGGGCCTTTTTCAACGCCGACACGCTCGTGGTCATGGACGTGTACGGCGCGCGCGAGGAGCCGGCGCCGGGCGTCACGGGCAGCCTCGTGGCGGACCTCGCCAGGCGCTTCGGTCATCGCGACGTGCACGACGTGCCGGACAAAGCCGCCATGCCCGATTATGTGGCCGCCCTCGCGCGCCCCGGCGACGTGATCCTCACCCTCGGTGCGGGCGACGTCTGGCGATACGGGCGAAAGCTCCTGACAGCCTTGAAAAAACGGGAGGCCGAGAACGCCTCTACCTCCACACGGGACACAAACGGAGCAAGCACATGACGAAAGCGAAACCCGGACGTCGGGCCTGGATGGCCGCATTGCCGGTGATGCTGGCGCTCGGCGTCGTCGGCGCGTTGGGATGGCACTGGCTCTCCGGCCTGACGTGCCGGACCATCGAGGTATCGGGGATGCGCCATGCCGAGCGGGAAGCGATTCTCGATCTGGCGCGGGTGGACACCGGCATGGTGCTGTTCGACGTCGATCCGGCGCTCGTGGCCGACCGGGTGACGCGGCATCCGTGGGTGGCCGAGGCGGAGGTGGCGCGTCTGCCGACGGGCACGCTCGCCATCGAGGTGCGCGAGCGGCGGCCCGTGGCGCTCGTGCTCGACCGCACGGGCATGCCGTCGCACTACCTCGACGCCGCCGGCGCGCAGATGCCCCTGACGCCGGGCATCGTCCACGACGTGCCGCTCGTGCGGGGGCTGCGGCAGCCGTACCACCCGGTGCAGCCCGTCGAGCAGGCGGAGGTGCGCGCGCTGCTCGCCGCGCTGGCCGCCGCGCCGCCCGAAGAGGAAGCGCTCGTCTCCGAAGTGGAGGTGCGCGCCGGGAACGAGCTGTGGGTGTACACCACCCCCGACGGCGTGCACGGGGCCGTTCCCGTGCGGCTCGGGCGCACAGACTTCTCCGAAAAGCTCGCGCGGCTGCACGCCTTCTGGCAACAGGCCGTGCTGCCCCGTCCGGACAAGGCCTTCCGCCTCATCGACCTCCGCTTCGAGAGCCGGATCGTCACCGAAGAACAATAAGCATAACCATAGATCGCATGAACACGGAGCTACACACGGTAAATCAGGGTCAGCATCATGAATGAACGCATCGTTGTGGGTCTGGACATCGGAACCACGAAGGTATGCGCCGTCGTCGCCTCGGTGGACGACCACGGGCGCATTAACGTGCTCGGCATGGGGCTCGCCCCCTCGGACGGGCTCAACCGGGGCGTGGTGGTCAACATCGACCGGACGGTGGCGGCGGTGCGCGAAGCCGTCAGCGAGGCCGAGCGCGTGGCGGGCGTGCGCGTGCAGAGCGTCATCGTCGGCATCGCGGGCGACCACGTGCAAAGCCTCCAGAGCCGGGGCGTCGTCGCCGTCTCGAACCGCGACGGCGAGATCACCGAAGCCGACGTGCACCGCCTGCTCGAAGACACCACCTACATGGCCATGCCCACGCCCGCCGACCGGGAAATCCTCCACGTCATCCCGCAGGACTTCATCGTCGACGGGCAGGACGGCGTGGCCGACCCCGTGGGCATGAGCGGCGTCCGCCTGGAGGCCAACGTCCACATCATCACCGGCCTCGTCTCCGCCGTGAAGAACATCTACCGGTGCATCGAGAAGGCCGGCTATCAGGTGGCCGACATCGTGCTCGAACCGCTCGGCTCGTCCTTCTCCGTGCTTCATCCGGACGAGAAAGAGGTCGGCGTGGCCCTCATCGACATCGGCGGCGGCACCACGGACATCGCCGTCTTCGAGGACAACACCATCCGGCACACCGCCGTCATCGCCATCGCCGGAAACAAGGTCACGGACGACATCCGGAAGGGCCTCGGCGTCATGCGGGATCAGGCCGAACGCCTCAAGTGTGACTTCGGCATCGCCATCGTCGACGTCGTGGACGAGGACGAACGGATCAGCATTCCCGGCATCGGGGGCCGTTCGGACAAGAGCATCGGGCGAAGCACGCTCGCCCAGATCATCCAGCCGCGCATGGAAGAAATCCTCGAGATCGTCGGCATCGAGATCGAACGGAGCAAATACATGAGCCACCTCTCGGGCGGGGTGGTGCTCACCGGGGGCGGCTCGCTCATCCCCGGCACGGCGGAGCTCGCCGCCGAGGTGCTGGGCATGGAGACGCGCGTGGGGCGTCCGATGGGGCTGGGCGGCGGCCTCGTCGAAGAAGTGTGCGACCCCAAGTTCGCCACCGCCGTGGGCCTCGTGCTCTACGGCCTGCGGCCCGAGATGATCGGCGGCACGCCGTTCCGAAGCGACATGGGCGAACTCGTCGGAGAGACCGTGCCGGGCGAGACCCTCGTGAACAAAATCGCGAGCCGGATGAAAAGCTGGTTCGATGAACTATAGATCGGAGCCTTGCGCGCCAACGGCCGCGGACACGACGGGTGTGCGTCCGGGGCCGGTGTGCGGGGAAAGACCTTCGGAAACGCTCAATCCGGAGGGGCAAAACAAGGGCAACGTCAGAACCGAACTACCAACTGGAGGAACCCATGGAGAAGTTTAGCAACCACTTTGCGTTCGATGAACGCTCGAACGAAGAAGCCAAGATTTGCGTCGTCGGCGTCGGCGGCGGCGGCGGCAACGCCATCAATAATATGGTGAGTCAGGGGATTCAGGGCGTCGAGTTTTTTGCGATCAACACCGACAAACAGGCGCTCAAGGAGAACCTGGCGACGGGAAAGATTCAGGCCGGGCGGGAGGTGACGAAAGGGCTGGGCGCCGGGGCGCGCCCGAACATCGGCGAGGACGCCGTGAAGGAGAGCCGGGAGGAGATCGAGAGCATGATCCGGGGCTTCGACATGGCCTTCATCACCGCCGGGATGGGCGGCGGAACGGGCACCGGCGGCGCGCCCGTGGTGGCGGAGATCGCCCGGAGTCTGGGCATCCTCACCGTGGCCATCGTCACGAAGCCGTTCGAAGCCGAAGGGCGCAAGCGTCTGGCGGCGGCGGAGGCCGGCATCGCAAAGCTCCGCGAAAATGTCGATACGCTCATCATCATCTCGAACGAACGCCTGCTCGACATCGCCGAGGACGCCACGCTCATCGAGGCCTTCAAGATGGCCGACGACGTGCTCTATAACGCCACGCGCGGCATCAGCGACCTGATCACGGTGCACGGCCTGATCAACCTCGACTTCGCCGACGTGAAGACGACCATGGAGAACGGCGGCACGGCGCTCATGGGCTCGGCCACGGCCTCCGGAGACAACCGCGCCGAGCGGGCGGCGCACGAAGCCATCGAGAGCCCCCTGCTCGAAGGCGTCGACATTGCCGGGGCGCGCAACGTGCTGGTCAACATCACCGCCGGGCGCTCGCTCGGCATCCGCGAAGCCACGCGCGCCACGAGCATCATCCAGCGCGAGGCAGGGGAAGACGTGGAGGTCATCTTCGGCACCGTCATCGACGAGGCCATGGGCGAGGATCTGCGCATCACGGTCATCGCCACGGGCTTCGACAAGTCCGACCGCCGGAACGAGACGAGCGTGCGCCGGACGGTCCCGCTCCAGCCCGAAGGACCGGCCTACCATTACAAGGGGGAGGAGAACCTGAAAAACCTCGACGTGCCGGCCTATGTGCGCCGGGGCACGCCTCCGAAGCAGGAGACGGGCGCGCCGGAGCGCGGGGGCAAGGTGCGCCGCCTCCGCATGGACGGCCTCAAGGAACGCTCCGAACGCATCCTCAGCGACGGCGACGAGATCCCGATGTTTCTGAAGCGGATGATGGACTGACCCGGTCCCGGTCATTTCCCCGGACGCATGCAACCTTCATGGAGGGCGGCATATGCATACATGGCTTTTTTACCTCGCCGTCTGCGGGCTCGGCCTGGTGTGCCTGATCGAGTTCAGCGTGGCCATGCTGCTGCTGTTTCGCGCCGTCTTCCACGTCTCCCTGCCGGCGGAGCCGGAGCTCGAAGGGAGCGTCGATGAGGCGGGGCAGACGTTCCGGACTGACGCACCAGTGTCATCACCGAGGATTATTTTTCTAACGAACCCGAAACGACACGGGTCCTCCAGTCCCGTTCACGGTCCCTGAGCAAGGCCGTTTCTTCTCTCCGGAGCGTCGCAACACCCGGCGCGCTTCGGGAGCTTGAGGTTCGTTAAGGCGAACGCCGCGTCTCCGTGAGGAGGCGCGGCGTTTGTTCGTCGGAGCATTGGGAGGCGATAACGTTGCCCCGGCGTTCGATCTGTGTGGGGGTATGGGGGATGCAATGGCGGGCTCCTTCCCGCCAGGCGCCCGATTCCGAACGTCGCGCCATACGTTTTGCACGGGCGACCGGCCGGTCGCCCCTGTGGGTTGCGTCCGGGATGACGATAATTTCAGATGGAAAAATTCATGACGTGGCGTTTCATGTCCATGTAGGCGTATACTGCTCTTTCGGGGCGTTGATACCGGCAACCGTAACCTCCGCGATAGACGTTGTTTTTATACTAATTCAACCTGTGGTGTCCGTATCGCAAGAACCTGTTTACCGGCGTGGATCTTCCACTTCGTAGTGCGTATTGCGTAAGGTTGCCATTGCCTTTCGTCGGCGCATCCTTTACACCCTAACGCATGAGAGGTTGTCTCGACATCGGTAAACAGAATTGGTATTATCAATAGTTTGTCATCTTCTCTTCCATGCTTGGGTGCTGGCGCTGTAGGGTGAAATCCTCGCAGCAGGTGTGAAAAAGAGCAGGGTGTGGAAAAATACCCTTGACAGCCCAATTCTTTTTTTTTCTTATGAAACAGCTCTCTTGTAAATCCAAACTGTAAATTGGATAAGCAAAGTGCTTTTAGGTTAATACACGTATGTCAAATCAAACAAAGACTGTCATGAAGAAAATTTTCGCCTTAATGATGCTGTCGGCAATATTTTTCGCAACGGCTGAGCCTTTGTGGTCATTGCCCGATCAGTGTGAATATAATGATGAATTTGGTTGTCATCATATTCTCACGGAAGATCCCGATAACTCGGGATATGGTTGGAATGCGACAAGTTGTGATGGAGGACAGAATTATTACGCCGTTTATGGTGCGATTGGCGCCTGGTGCTCTTGAGCATGAAAGCTCTTGAAAAACATTTTTTAAGCCGAAAAACTTTCGAAGGTGATGTGCTATGAAGAAAATCCTATCTGTACTCACAGTCGTTTTTGTTCTTGGAGCCTGTGACCAGGCGCCGGACCGAAAACCTGAAAGCATTGAGGTTGAACCTGCGTCTTTACTGGTTGTTGTGGCTCCGGCTACGGAGGTTGCTCAAAAGAGCGAAGAAGGCAGGCACAAGGCGATGGCTGCATCCATGCGCGTATTTGCGGAGATAAGCAATATTTTGAAATCCGATAAAGATTTAACTGAAAAGAATCGTACAGCGCAAGAACTGTTGGAACGTCATAGCGGTCCGGAGTGGTATTTCCTGGAACAGATGGTGTCGCTTGAATTGTTGCCTCAATTGCTTGATGCCAAGGAGAAAAATCTTGATGCTATCGGGTATTATACAAGTCTTCTGGCAAAGAACGAAAATCCAAGCGCTCCCTTGCTGACGAAGGCCCTTGCAACGCTGCAAGGGTATTGGGCGCCGGAGGAAATATCGAGGGTTGCTCATCAAAGCACGGAAGCGGCCATATCATGGCTTTCGGAAACATGCCCGGAGTGTGAGGTGGGAGGTGTAAACGAGGAGGTCGTGTTGCGTTTGAAACAGGGCCGGGATGCTCGTTTCCAAGCCGTGCAAAAGGCTATCGGTGATCTGGCGCAACTGATGGATAGGGATCTGAAGCGTTGAGGGGGACTTCAAGAGGGCAAGGAGTGACGGCATAGAGTGCGAGGCTTTTGAGAAAAGCCCTTTAGCGTTTCGGGATGTTTCGCGAACGCCGCGTCTCCGTGAGGAGGCGCGGCGTTTGTTCGTTTGGATCCGGAGGTGCGCAAAGACGCCGAGGGGCGTAAGGTTCGTCCTTTGGGCTCAAAAGATGGGACGTGAAGAAACACCGTTGACGGATGAGTTCTTTTTTCTTGTGAGGAATTGAGCGGCGGTCGTAGACAGTACAGGTCGCGTGGAGAGGTCTTCCTCAGCGTCCGGAAGGGGCGATGCCTGCCGCCCTCAGAGGATCGACTTGCCGAGGAGCGACAGGAGCAGTTCGGCGGCCGGCTCGGCGGTGCGGTTGCGCTCGTCGAGCATGGGAGCGGATGCGTGAATGGAGCACGTGAAACTTCAAGCTTGGAGAGAAAAGGGTAATTGTTTTTACCTTTTAGTTGTTTTTTTTGTCTTACACTCTATTGGGTCATATCTCCAGTGAGCACGTCGTCCCAAGCCTCAAGCCAGGCGCATGAAAAATTGCGCTTTTTAGCACAGGTCTCGTAGGGGTAAGCCCCTTTTTTGTTCAATATCGACGATTTATGAAGGCTTCCATGCTCCCAATGCGGGGCATTTGTGCATGCCGGCATACGCCCCTCAAGCCTCTGATTTGTAGGGTTATGGGCCCCCTTTTCAGCATGCTCCTATCTGCAGACATTCGCTCTTCACAACAGTAATCCATCGAATCGGAACCGTCATGAATGTTCAATTCCCGGACAAGAAGATGCACAACGGCAAGAGAAGATGGTCTTTCTTTTACATTTTGCCAACATTTGCATTTGCAATGCTGGGGGTGTGTCCACTCTATGCTCAGATCGCTTCTCCCGAGTTGGATTCGCTGATCGCTCGCGCCGAGCGGGAAGGAGAAGTGCGGGTGATCGTCAAGCTCAGAATCCCTGAATTGCCGGAAGAACTTCCCATCCGGCAGCGGCTGGCTGCGCGAAAACCCGTCATCGCTGAAAGACAGGAGATACTGCTTCAGGATCTGGCTCCTTTCGCAGCAGAACTGCTCGGTCGTATGACGTACATCCCTAAGATAGGTTTGAAAGTTGATGCTGCGGCATTACGTTTTCTGGCAAATCATCCGCTCGTCGTCCGCATCTATGAAGATAGACTCATACCGCCTTTACTTCAGGAGAGTATCCCGCTTATCAACGCAGACGACGCCTGGGAAGGCGGGTACTCGGGCGACGGTTACGCAATCGCAATCATCGATACCGGTGTGGACGGTAACCACCCTTTTCTCTCGGGCAAGATCGTCTCTGAGGCGTGTTACTCCTCCAACCTGTGTCCCGGGGGCGGCACGGCTGAAACAGATCCCGGGTCCGGAGTTAACTGTCCCGCCCACATTGATGGTTGTGACCACGGCTCCCATGTGGCCGGCATTGCCGCCGGCAATGGAATCGGGATGCCCGGCGTCGGTTTTGCCGGAGTGGCGAGGGATGCCCATATCATCGCCATTCAAGTATTTTCCGAATTTTTCGGCTCGATATGCACGGGAGCCGGGATGTCTTCGCCCTGTGCTCTTGCAAATTCAATGGATATCGAACGTGGTTTGGATCGCATCTATGTGCTGTTCATGGAACATAATTTTTCCATCGTATCTGTGAATATGAGTTTGGGAGAAGGTCGCTACACGGCCCCATGCGATACCCATGTATGGGCAGATGAAGTTGACGTTCTTAAAGGTGCACAGATCGCCACCATAGCGGCCTCCGGCAATACGGGTGATATAGATGCTTTGAATGCCCCCGCCTGCATTTCTTCGGCAATCAGCGTTGGTTCTACGCAGGACGGCTCGGGAGGGACGGTAGTAGACGCAATCTCGGGATTTTCCAACAGCGCCAATTTTCTGGATCTGCTGGCGCCGGGAGAATGGATCTACTCATCGGTGCCCGGCGGTGCCTACGACGATTTCAGAGGGACCTCGATGGCTGCGCCCCATGTAGCCGGGGCCTGGGCGGTATTGAAAGCTCGCAATCCAGCCGCCGCTGTGGACGATGTGCTCAATGCCTTGGAGACAACCGGCACATCGATCTACGATGCTCGGAACGGCGTCACTACTCCTCGCATCAACGTAGATGCCGCCTTGAATGCTCTGGCGCCGCCGCCAGACGCTAAACTTGTCTCGCTCGGCGCAGAGGATAACGGGTACGCCGTCGCCGTCAGCGGCCAGGTGGCCGTTACCGGCGCCCCCGGTACGTTTTCCTTGCGAGGAGAAGCTTACGTCCACCAGTATAATGGCTCTGCCTGGACACAAACCTCCATAGTCGCCCTCGACGGGGCGCTGGGCGACCAGTTCGGCCGAGCGGTGGATGTCGATGGCGACTGGATTGTCATCGGCGCCCCGTTCGACGACGACCAGGGCGCCTCTTCCGGCTCCGCCTATGTTTTTACATGGGACGGCACTTTTTGGAATCAACAGACCAAATTGACCGTCGCCGACGGCGCCGCCTACGACACCTTTGGAGACGCCGTCGCTCTCAGTGGCGATGTCCTCATGATCGGAGCACGGGGCGATGACGACCGCGGATTCTCTTCCGGATCCGTTTATGTTTTTCGCTGGAACGGAACGTCCTGGACACAAGAAACCAAGCTGACGCCCAATGATGGCGCCGGAGGCGATTACTTCGGGGAAGCGTTGGCGCTCAATGGCAACATCGCAGTAATCGGAGCGCGCGGCGACGACGATCACGGCAACGGCTCCGGCGCGGTCTATATTTTTCGCTGGAACGGAACGTCCTGGACACAAGAAACCAAGCTGACGCCCAATGACGGCGCAGCCTATGACAATTTCGGAGATACGGTCTCGCTCAGTGGAAACGTCGCATTGATTGGCGCTCCCGGAGATGACGATAACGGAAGCGGTTCAGGTTCCGGTTACGTTTTCCGCTGGAATGGTTCTTCCTGGGCGCAGGAGGCGAAAGTGACGGCCGGTGGCGGTGGAGATCACTTCGGAGCGTCGGTAGCCTTAAGCGGCAATCTCGCGTTGATCGGCGCCTACGGCGACGACGACCAGGGCAACAACGCCGGGGCAAGCTATCTCTTCCGGCAGAACGGAACGCTTTCCATAAGCTGGACGCAGGTAATGAAGTTGACGGCATACGATGGGGCTGCGGGCGACGAGTACGGGAAAGCCGTGGCCCTCAACGGCAATGTGGCTTTGATCGGCGCTCCCGGGGACGATGGCGATCAGGGAGCCGCCTACGTAGAAGGAGACGCGGTGTTGAAGCCGGTCGTCTTCCAGGCCGATCATGCGATCCAAGTCGCAAAAAAGGCCAGGGCTACGCTGCCGAAAACCTACACGCTCGATCAGAACTATCCCAATCCGTTTAATCCTCATACGGAAATTCGCTTCCAACTCCCCCGGCGCGAATACGTCGTATTAACCCTGTACAATGCGCTGGGCCGGAACGTCGCCACGCTTGTGCATGCAACCATGGAGGCGGGCTCTCATCGCTTAAAATGGAATGCTTCCGAGTTCCCGAGCGGCATCTACTTCTATCATATTCAGGCCGGTTCCTTTACGGCAACGAAGCGGATGATTCTAATGAAATAAGCAGAAACAGCCCATCCGTTCACCCAAACCGGCGGAGGATTCAATGTTGGACAAATGGACGTTCCTCTCACTCCTGATCCTCGGAACAGGTCTCTTGATCGTTGCGGCGCCGGCGCAGGCTCAACGGTTGCAACCGAACCTGCAAACCTGCGAGGAGAATCCGATAACCCTCATCGTATCGAGCGGCACACTTGATACCTTGAGTGAAGTGTGCGTCGAACGGCAAAGCGCCATGGAAGTAAAAACCTGGGCGGCTTCCAGATACACAGCCTGGCCAAGCGGATGGAACAGCCTGGAGCACGGCGCCACCCTGAACGTCTTTCGCCAGAGTGATGAGGTGCTTGTCGCGGGACCAACTACGGCCGTAAAATTTCAGACTACGGGAGTTGCCTGTCCTACGCTGGTCTTCTCGGAAGAGGACCTCGTAAAGGCCGAAGGCAATCACTGGTATCAAAAGGATCCGAACGATCCCGGTAATCCTGAGATGGTTCAAACCATGGTATACGAATGACACATTTTCGGCCAAGAAAGGTTCGTATCGACAAGTTTATCGGCGGTTATAGACTTTGAGACCGCGTGACGGCGGCCTTTCCCCACGCGGAAGCTCCCACCGCTGCTCCGGGTGTAAACGCCACACCGGACATTCCGCGCCCGATGCCCCGGGTACTCGAGTTCCAACGGTGCGCCATACGAGGCGCATAAATCCGCCGGGCCAACCCTTCGGGCTTCACTCGGGAAAACGTATTGGGTCAGGGTGAAAGAGGAGTATGGTGTGGCGATTCAGGCGCCGCATGAGATGGCCGATCTCTACAGAGTTGCACGAAAAATTACTGTTTAAGGCATCCAATTTCAGCTATCTATTGTCGCGTCCCTTGTGCATTAAATCCTACTCTCGACCAAAGGGACATCCGGCGGTCATTATTAAAAGCCGTAAGTGAAAATCATCATGAGCCGTCTCTTTAACCGACTCACCCTGTTGCTTTGGCTGGATTGCCTGGTATGGGTAAGCCTGACAGCGTTTTCCTGTCAGGAAAGTTCGCCCGTCAACGCGGAGTCGTATACGGAAGAACCTTCTCCGGGCGAGGTCCCCTTCGTAGAATATCGCTCCTGGACCCCGCCCCGCCCTATAAAAGTCATTCCGGAAGTTGCTCGACGGATCCCTGCTTATCCCACGGCACTCTCAAGCTCCGGAAGCGGTCAACTCCATCTGGTGACAAGCATTCCCGCCGACACCCTTCTGCCCCACGAACGCTTTTATCTGGGCTACTTCTTCTACGACGGCGCCCGCTGGATGCATCGCACTGACATTCAAGGATATGGTCTGTTTATTCCCGCAACCGTGCTTGGGACAACCTCTACTACCGCTCACCTTTTCTGGACCGGCATCACCCCGGATCTTCAGCAAGATTGGCTTGATCATAAGGTCTTTACGTCCCGACTTTTCTATTGTTACTGGAACGGAGAAATGTGTTCTTTTCCCGCAATGATTTCAGACACCGTGCCCCCCATTCCGCACCCCGCCATCATTCTCGGTCGGCCGGTGGCGGACCGATCGGGCCAAATCCACCTTGTTGCCGATGTGGGATACGATACTTTTCACTTCGTGTTTTCATCCGAAGGACAGTTCCTGAAAAAGATCCGTATCGGTTCCTTCAGCCAGCCCCGCATCCTCATGCAAGCCGACACCTTGCATCTGGTCTACATGGATGCCTCTCGGGTTCGAGGCGTGGCCAATGATCTCTATTATCAAGTCTATCGAAACGGCGCATGGAGCGCCCCCGTAGTCTTGTTTCATGATGTAGATGCTCTGGGTCATCACCCATCGCTGGCCATTGACAGTAAAGGCGTCTATCATTTGGCTTTCTACTCCCAAGATCGGCACAATGGGTACATCACGACGATGTATACCCATTCGATGAACCGGGGGCGTAGTTGGTCCGTCCCCGCTCAGGTATACACCCATCGTTCCCTTTTTTTCCGCGCGCCGCAATTGGCTGTTGACAGCCACGACATTCTCCACCTGATTTGGAGCCATGGCGGTGGCTTATTGTCGGATTCGCTTTCTTTCGGGATAGACAATTTCTATGCTTCCCGGCGAAACGGAACATGGACGAAGGCGCAGCGACTTTATCCGGAACTGGAACCCAAATCGAATGTGCATATGCTTGTCGATGCAAATGATGTCGTACATCTGGTTTTTGCTGCACTGGATAAGAACATCTATCATGTCACCTTCGAGTGAGGAGCTGGTGACAGCCATCACCGGTAGTAAACTATCTGAAAATCATCCGACTCCTGACTTGACATGGGCGTACACTTTACCTGGTTTAGCAAGCGGAGCTTGAGCATGAAATCGCTGTTGGGTTTGTAGGTCACCTTCTCAATCAAAAAGGGGCGCATGACAGGACGCACAAAGACCACAATGGCGTGAAGCAACGAATTGCAAATCCGGAATCATGTCGGCGGCAGTCAGAGGACCCTTATTAATCATTCTGTTTTTAGTCATTTGCTGCCTGCCGCCGGCGGCTCCGGAAAGTATGGCGCAAAACCCTAATTGGGGCGCTGTCGCCGGGCGCATCGTTGAAGCGGACCTGAAGACTCCCGTCGTGGGCGCCCACGTGGTCGTCGTGGAAACCAGCTACGGCGCCGCTTCGGATGAGCGAGGCGACTACGTGCTCCGGCTGCCGGCCGGTCGGCACGTCCTTCGATTCACGGCCATAGGATACGTCCCGCACCTCGATACGGTCGTGGTCAAAAAAGGGAGAACGACGACTTTAAACGTTGCCCTGAAGGCTTCCGGTTATGAAATGGAAGAAATTCAGGTCATGGAGGCGCAAGGCTTCGAAGAGGAAGGAGGGTATCGCATCAGCCCGGAACACATCATGCGGATCCCCGCTCCTCTGCGGGACGGTTTCCGCACGTTGAAGGTCGTGCCCGGCGTCGCAAGCAATAACGAACTCTCGAGCGAATACTCCGTCCGCGGCGGCGGTTTCAATGAAAACGCGATCTACCTTGACGGCTATGAAGTGTATCGATCTTTCCGTTTGCGAAAAGGAGAACAGGAGGGCTATGGAATTATCAATCCCGGAATGGCGGAGCACGTCACGTTCTATACGGGAGGATTCCCGGCGCGCTACGGAGGCAAGCTCTCTTCGGTTCTGGACGTCGGCTACGAGCGTCCCTATGAAAGCCCGGTCCGCGGATCATTCTTTGCCTCCCTGTTAGAGCAAAGCGCGGCTGTAAGCGGTTCCACCATGCGGGGGAAGATCGGATGGAGTGTCGGAGTGCGCCGGGTAAACGCAGAGCATCTTTTCCAGACCCAGGAACTCAAAGGCGTCTATCAACCGGACTTCACGGATGTGCAGGCGGCGCTGGGCGCGAGGCTGACGCCGTCGGTCGAAGTGGAAGTTCTGGGCGTCCGGATGCAGAACCGATTTCGCTTCGAGCCCCGAGAACGACGCACCGTGTTTGGAAGTTTTACGAAACTCCAGAGTGCACAATTTGCCTTTCAGGGGGCGGAGGACGATCGGTATGGGACGTATCTGGCGGGGGTGCGCGTCAAGACGCGGCTCTCGAACCAGTGGAGCGCCACGCACGGAATCAGTTATTTCGAAACTTCGGAACGCGAGAACGTCGGCGTCAATGGCGTGGGCGTTCTCTATGAAGTCGGGCTGGATGCAAGGGGGATCTTGGAAGGAAGGCCCACCGGTGCTTTTTTGCAACAGAAGCAATTCTCGAACGACGTCCGGGTGCGCGCTCTGACGGCGCAGGGACGATGGACGACGCATGGAGCCCGGTACGCCGCCGAAGGCGGGTGGGTCGTGCAGCGTATGTACTTCGAGGATCGACTGGCGGAAGCGTCCATCGTCGGAAGCATCCCCGACTCCATCGGCACAGCTTTTTTGGATAGACCCCAATCCGTCGAGGCGCACCTTTCCGACAGCCTGATCATCAAGGATTATCGCGGGGAAGCGGAAATGCGCGCCGTTCGAACCGCGCTCTATCTCCAGAACGCCCTCGACCTGTTTCCCGAGCAGGGCCGGTTGATACTGACGGCGGGAATCCGAGCGGATTACTTTTCCTTCAACGACGAACTTATCGTTTCGCCCCGGTTGTCCTTGCGCCTGCGCTTTTCCGAAGCGCTCACTCTGACGGGCTCATGGGGGGTCTATTACCAGACGCCTACCTATCGGAAGCTTCGAGGGGATCCGGAACCGGGCGAACCCCTCTTGAATGCGCTCAATCGCGACATCCGTTCCCAACGCGCCCTTCAGTATACCGTCGGGGCAACTTTTCGACCGGCGCGGTCAAATCTCCGTTTTCGAGGCGAAGCCTACTACAAAAGGCTGGACCGCCTGATTACCTACGACGTCGAAAATATTCGCCTGTCCTATTCGGGTCGAAACGACGCTCGCGGGTTCGCTTACGGCGTGGATTTGCAGGTTTACGGCGAATTTCTTCCGGGGCTGGAAAGCTGGGTGAATTACAGTTTCATGAAATCTCGGGAGCGTTTTCTACCCCGCTTTGCGACCCCGCGGAACGAAGGCTGGCTGCCTCGTCCCTTTGATCAGACGCACACCTTTTCCCTCTTTATCCAGGATTATCTTCCCGAACATCCGACGTGGAAGTTGAACCTGCGATTTTTGTATGGGTCCGGTTTTCCCTATACCCCTCCCGGACCCAGCCCCGGAGCGGGCGGCGCGGTCATACAAGCCCCGGCAACCCGCAACGCCTTTCGATATCCGAATTACACCCGCGCCGACATCGGCATCGCAAAAGCTTTCAAAATCGTTTCCGGATGGTGGTCCGGGGATCGACCGCTTCGCCTTGACATTTCAGTGGAAATATTGAATATGTTCAACTACGTGAACACCATTACCTATGACTGGGCGCCCGACGCGGATGGGATATGGCAGCGGATTCCTTCCCGGTTGACGCCACGCACCTTCAACCTGCACGTTCGCATGGAATTTTAAGCCGCGGGGCATTGGCGTTCTCTGGGCGTCCGGTGCACTTTCGGAAAGCGCAACGCTGCCGAAAACGAATGATGCACGACGAGTCATGTCGCGCGACGGGCTGATTCCCGCCCTCAGAGGATCGACTTTCCGAGGAGCGACAGGAGCAGTTCGGCGGCCATCTCGGCGGTGCGGTTGCGCTCGTCGAGCATGGGGTTGATCTCGACCACGTCGGCGGAGCCGACGCGCCCGTCGGCGGCGAGGAGTTCCATGAGCAGGTGCGCCTCGCGGAAGGTAAGGCCGCCCGGCACCGGCGTGCCCACGCCCGGCGCATACATCGGGTCGAGGCTGTCCATGTCGAGGCTGACGTGGAGGCGGTCGCAGTGGCCGAGGCGGCGGAGGGCTTCGCGGGTGACCTCGGCGATGCCCCGTTCGTCGATCTCGCTCATCGTATAGATGCCCATGCGACTCTCGCGGAGCATGCGGCGTTCATACGGGTCGAGGTCGCGCAGGGCAATGACCATCACATCTTCGGCGCGGAGCTTCGGGCCGGGCCGTCCGAGGTCTACGAGCTCGGGTGCGCCGAGGCCCATGAGCGCCGCCAGCGGCATCCCGTGGATGTTGCCGCTCGGTGAGGTCTCGGGCGTATTGTAGTCCCCGTGCGCGTCGATCCACAGCACGCCCGCCGGCCCTTCGTGCGTCACGCCGCCGACGGTGCCGACGGCGATGGAGTGGTCGCCGCCGATGAAGAGGGGGAAGCATCCATCGGCGAGGGCTTGCCGGCCCGCCTCGTAGACGAGGGCGCATGTGGCGCGGATGGCCTCCAGGTACGCCAGGCCGTTCCGCTTCGCATCGAGCGTGCCGCGCACGGCCGCCTCGATGTTTCCGGTGTCTTCGACGCGGTAGCCGAGGCGCCCGAGCCGGGCGGCAACCTCGGCATAGCGCAGGGCGCTCGGCCCCATGTCTACCCCGCGCAGGCTTTGCCCGAGGTCCATCGGCACGCCGATCAGGCGAATAGTGGTGGGGTGGTCTGTCATGAATTCCGTGGGGAAGGGTCGTTTCGGAAAGGAGGACGCGGGTTTGCCCCGTCGTTCGGAAGCGCTTTTTCGCGCCCATCATACGGAATCGGCGCATGCCTCGCAAAAGAATTATCGGGGAGGAGCGCCGTCGCGATCTGACATTTTTAAAGAGCGCCGCGCCGGATCGCTCTGCCTATTTTTCAAAGGGGCCGCCCCGGTTTTGTCAGACTGACAGAGCCGCGTGTTTGGCATAAGGCTTGAAAGGCGGGCGGAAGGAAGCCGTCACCGGTTCCCGTTCCGCGCGCGCGGCGGGGACGTAGTCGGCGGCGGCTCGCCCCCTCGCGCCGGGCGCCTCGTGCGATCCCGTACGGAGGCGTCGGCGCGGGCGGGGCAATCGTCACTTTGCATCGGACGCTTGCGCGAAGGGGAGAACATGTGGGAGACCTCGACGACGCCGGTTCGCGATGCCGTCTCCGGCGGGAAGCCGCGCGTGGTGTTGCCCCCCGACTACGAGGTCGAGATGATCAGCGAGGCGAAGTTCGACGCCATCGTGCGGGGCTTCGACGTGACGGAGACGGAGGAGGGCGCGGTCTATCGACGCGACGGACATCCGTGGGAATACGTGCGTAATGGACCAAAGGTGATCGCACGATACCGGCGGGACTTTTGTCCGGAGCGGCATTTCCTGATCGTGTGAACCGGCTCGGGCGACCGGCTGCCCCGTGGCGCAACGCATCCGATCATGTTCTTTGAACCAGAGAGGGATTCTTTGAACCAGAGAGAAGAGTAGGAGGTGAACGCCATGAAATCGCTCGCTCGTTCCCTACGCAACGTTTTGCCGGCGATTCTGGTTTTGCTCGTGCTCGCCGGTATGTTGATGCCCGTGTATGCCCAGGTTTCTTCGGCGCAACCGGCCCTGACGGCTTCCGGGGAGCTGACCTACGGCATTCGTCTGGGCGCCCTCTATAACGACTTCACCGGAGACGCCATCCGGCGCGTGGAGGACAAAGCCGGCTTCAGCGGCGGCGTGTATCTCAACTACCGGTTCCATCGTCGCTTCGCGATTCAGCCGGAGGTGCTCTTCTCCACCCGTTCCGGCAATGTCGATCACACGGGCGTGCTTCTGCCCGCCGAAACGGTGGACTATACGTTCGGCATGCTCGACGTCCCGGTGTTGTTGAAATACTATCCCTTTGCGGGTCGTTCCATCGAGCCGAATCTGTTCGCCGGGCCGATGGCGAGCTTCACCCTCTATCGCGACCTGAACTTCGCGCAGGAGCCTTCCGGGCGCTTCGATCCGAGTGACGAGTATCGCACCGGAACGCTCGGCGTGACCTTCGGCGCGGGCTTCGAAAAACACGCGTGGGGTCGGAAGCTCTCCTTCGACACCCGGTACACGCTCGGGCTGACCAACCTCTTCCGAGACGACCACCGCCCCGACTTCCGGATGCGCGGGTGGACCGTCACGGTGGGTGTCGGCCTTTGACACAACGACTTTTCCCGTTACCCATCTAACGTATGGAGGATTGCAACATGGCACACATCAAACCGCTCGGCGACCGCGTGGTCGTCAAACCTGAACCTGCCGAAGAGCAGACCGCCAGTGGCCTCTTTATCCCCGACACGGCCAAAGAGAAGCCCCAGCGCGGGACGGTCATTGCCGTCGGCCCGGGGCGCGTCGAGAACGGCACGAAGATCGACATGACCGTCAAGGAAGGCGACACGGTGCTCTACGGCAAGTACGCCGGCACCGAGATCAAGCTCGACGGTGAGGACTATCTCATCATGCGCGAG
>NZ_JBWOPL010000033.1:0-22788 GCF_056451265.1 Rhodocaloribacter sp.
TGCGCGTCACGCTCGAAGCGCCGTCCGGCGATGCCGCCCGCGCCGCCTGGACCGACGCCGCCGGACGGTACGCACTCGCCGGCATCCCCGCCGGGCGATGGCGCATCCGCGCCGATCACGTCTCCGAAACGCTCCGTTTCTCGGTCGTCAGCCCCGTCCTCACGCTCACCGAGGCCGTGACGACGCTCCACTTCGAGTTGCCCTCGGACCCGAAGGAATGGCTCGGCGCATCCGACCCCTCACCCTTCCGCACGAAGACCCTCGGCGACATCACGGGCATCCCCCGCGAAGGACGCATCCTCGACGCTTCGGGGCGCGCCATGCCGGGCGTCCGGAGCGTGGTCGAGCGGCTTGCGGAGGGGTTTGTGCGCGGCCTCGTCATGGCGGCGGGACGGCCCGTGCCGGAGGCCGTCGTGCGCCTCGGCGAGGCCCGCGAAGCCGTCACCGATGCGGACGGACGCTTCTTCCTCGACGCCGTGCCGCCGGGCCGGTACGATCTCCACGTCTTGCGCGAAAACGTCCGCCTCGACGCGACGGCCGTGGATATCCGCCCCGGCGAAAACGTCTTCCGCTTCGACCTCACGCGGCGGCCATGACCCCGAACGCTCGGCGCGCCCTTCGTGACGCTCGGGGGCGGCTCACGAGGTATGGGGCGGCTCGCGAGTCGCCCCTGCGGGTGCGTGTATGGTTGATGGCGACGTTCATCTCGAAATGTTCGTTCTCATGCGCTGCGTGGGAACGAACACCATGACGACCGTTTGGGGGATGACGCCCTTCGACGAACAGAGGCGCCCTGCCGCGTGTTCTTTTCCCCAAACCAAAAAGCCGCGCCCGGCGATTCGGACGCGGCTTTGTTTTCGAAGCCCGGAGGCGGAACGAGCCCGCTCAGGCATCCACCGTCGAGGCGTTGAGGAACTCGCGGAGGACGTAGTGGAGGATGCCGCCGTGGCGGTAATACTCCACCTCCACGGGCGTGTCGAGGCGACAGACGGTGGAGAAGGTGACCTGCGAGCCGTCTGCCCGCGTGGCGGTCACCTCGATGGTCTGCCCCGGCGTCACGCCGTCGGAGACGGGGACGTCGTAGACCTCCGAGCCGTCGAGGCCGAGCGTGGCGGCGGTTTCGCCCGGGCGGTACTGGAGCGGGAGCACGCCCATGCCGATGAGGTTGGAGCGGTGGATGCGCTCGAAGCTCTCGGCGATGACGGCCTTCACGCCGAGCAGGAGCGTGCCCTTGGCGGCCCAGTCTCGGCTCGAGCCCATGCCGTAATCCTTTCCGGCGAGCACGAGGAGCGGTGTGCCGTCCTGCTGGTATTTCATCGCCGCGTCATAAATGGGCATGACCTCGCCCGTGGGGAAATACTTCGTGATGCCGCCCTCGGTGCCGGGCACGAGCTGGTTCTTGATGCGGATGTTGGCGAAGGTGCCGCGCATCATCACCTCGTGGTTGCCCCGGCGCGAGCCGTACGAGTTGAACTCGGTGAACTTGACGCCCTTGCTGAGGAGGTACTTCCCGGCGGGGCTGTCGGGGGCGATGGAACCGGCGGGTGAGATGTGGTCGGTCGTCGTCGAGTCGCCCACCTTCACGAGCACGCGCGCGCCTTCGATGGGCTGGATCTCCGGCGTCTCCGGGGTGAGACCGAAGAAGAAGGGGGGCTCCTGCACGTACGTCGATTCCGGGTTCCACTGGTAGATCGAACCCTCGGGGATCTTGAGGTTGTTCCACGTCTCGTTCGATTCCTCGATGCCCTCGTATTCTTTGCGGAAGTATTCGGGCTTGACGCTGGTCCGGATGAGGTCCTGAATCTCCTCACTCGTCGGCCAGATGTCGCGGAGGTAGACGTCGTTGCCGGCGGAGTCTTTTCCGAGCGGCTCGCGGGTGAGGTCGATGTCTACGGTTCCGGCGAGGGCGAAGGCCACGACGAGCGGCGGCGAGGCGAGGAAGTTCGCCTGCACGAGCGGGTGGATGCGGCCTTCGAAGTTGCGGTTGCCCGAGAGCACGCCCGCCGCGATGAGGTTGCCTGCCTTGATGGCGGCGGCCGTCGGTTCGGGGAGCGGCCCCGAGTTGCCGATGCACGTCGTGCATCCGTAGCCGACGAGGTTGAAGCCGAGCGCGTCGAGGTACGGCCAGAGGCCCGCCTCGGCGAGGTAGTCCGTGACGACCTTCGAGCCGGGAGCCATCGAGGTCTTCACGTACGGCTTCGTCTTCAGCCCGCGTTCGACGGCTTTCTTGGCCACGAGGCCCGCGCCGATCATCACCGAGGGGTTGCTCGTGTTCGTGCAGCTCGTGATGGCGGCGATGGCCACGTCGCCGTGCTCGAGGTCGAGCGCGTTGCCCCGGTCGTCGGCATAGTGGCCTTTTGCGTCGAGGCGGTCTTCCGGAAGACCAAAGCCTTTCGGACCGGCAGGCGCGGTGAGCGACTCGTTGAAGACTTTCTTCATCTCCGGCAGGTTGATGCGGTCCTGCGGGCGTTTGGGGCCGGAGAGGCTCGGCACGACGTCGCCGAGGTCGAGTTCGAGCACGTCGAGGAATTCCGGCTCGGGCGTGTCGTCCGTGCGGAAGAGGCCCTGCTCCTTCATATACCGCTCGACCATCGTGACGAGGGCCTCACTTCGGCCCGTGCGGCGGAGGAAGCTGAGCGTCTCCTCGTCGACGGGGAAGAAGCCCATCGTCGCGCCGTACTCCGGCGACATGTTGGCGATGGTGGCGCGGTCGGGCACGCTCATGGTGCTCACGCCGGACCCGAAGAACTCGACGAACTTGCCTACGACGCCGTACTCGCGGAGCTTCTGCGTGACGGTGAGCACGAGGTCCGTGGCCGTTGCGCCTTCGGGCAGGCGGCCCGTCAGGCGAAAGCCGATGACCTCGGGCATGAGCATGTAGATCGGCTGATCGAGCATGACGGCCTCCGCCTCGATGCCGCCCACGCCCCACCCGACGACGCCGAGGCCGTCGATCATCGTGGTGTGGCTGTCGGTGCCCACGAGCGAGTCCGGGAAGGCGATGGGCAGGCCGTCGTCGGCCGGGCGCGTCCAGACACAGCGCGCGATGTATTCGAGGTTGACCTGATGGCAAATGCCGCTGTCCGGCGGCACGACGGAGAAGTTGTCAAAGGCCTGTTGGCCCCAGCGGAGGAACTCGTACCGCTCGCGGTTGCGCTCGAACTCACGCTCGGCATTGATGCGGAGCGCGTCCGGGATGCCGAAGGCATCGACCTGTATGGAGTGGTCGATGACCAGGTGGACGGGCACGCGGGGGTTGATCTCGTTGGGATCGCCGCCGAGGCGAGCCATGGCCGAGCGCATGGCGGCAAGGTCGACCACGGCGGGCACGCCGGTGAAGTCCTGAAGGAGCACGCGGGCGGGCGTGAAGGGGATCTCGGCCCTGGCCGGATGCTTCGGGTCATACGTCGCCAGTTTGGCCACGTCCTCCTCCGTGACGAGGTAGCCGTCGCAGGTGCGGAGGACGGCTTCGAGGAGCACTTTGATGGAGAAAGGCAGGCGGTCGATATTCGTATAGCCGTGCTCGGCAAGGCGACTGAGGCGATAGAGGTAGGCCGGCCCTGCGCCGGTCTCGAACGTGTCGCGGGCGCCGAAGGGATCGTGCTTGCGGATGGGAGCAGCGTTTGCCATAATCGAGAGCGTATCTATGAGAAAGGAAAGGGGCGATGGGGAGGGGAAGATACAGTCTGGCGGCGATATTTGTTCGAGAGCGACCTTTCCGGAGACGGATCGAAGGAGGCCCCGGGGGGTGAAAAAGGAATGAAGCATTTCCATCCGTGAAAAGGGCCCCGGATCGACTTTGCGAAGCGCAGGGTCGGCTTCGTATATTCCCGGTCCGCATGGAACAGCGGCGCGGTTCGCCACGTTCACAGCGGCGCTGACGGGGCTATAGCTCAGATGGTAGAGCGCCTGGATCGCACCCAGGAGGTCAGGAGTTCGAATCTCCTTAGCTCCACGAGCACCAGAGCCCGAGCGCCTGAAAAGGCGCTCGGGCTTTTACGTTTGTGCATGGGCGCATAAAAAAGGACGCTGCCTTCCCGGCAGCGTCCTTTTTTGTGAGGTTGAAAACGCCTCGGCGCGCTCACTTGGTCAGGAGCATGCTCCTGACGATGACGCCGGCGGGCGTGGCCAGGCGCGCGAGGTACAGCCCGCTCGGCAGGTCGCCGGCGAGGAAGCGCACCTCGTGTCGTCCGGCTTCCATCGGCCCATTGGCGAGCATCTGCACCTGCCGCCCCAGCACGTCGAAGACAGCCAGCCGCACGAACTGGGCTTCGGGCAGGTTGAAGCTGATGGTCGTCGTCGGGTTGAACGGGTTGGGATAATTGCCGAGCAGGGTCGGTGATGCCGGCGGCGCTTCGTCGCGTACGCCGGCGACTTCGGCGCGGAAAGCCTGTTCACGCTGCGCGGACTGATAGCCGCCCATTTCGGTGACGATGATGGGTTCTTCCGCTTCGCCCTCGTCCTGTCCTCCGAAGGTCGTGACGCGGGTGGAGTCCGTCGAGCTTCCGAGTGTTCTCTGACCGAGCGCGCGTTGGGCGGACTGGTAGCCGCCCATTTCGGTGACAATGATGGGTTCTTCCGCTTCACCCTCGTCCTGGCCCTGGGCAAGCGCTGGAGAGGTCGCAACGAGCATCAAGAGGGAGAAGACCCAGAGCGTCGGGATGAGCGGACGAGGCGCGAAAAATTTGGTAACGGAGTACATGGTGAAACACCTCCTCATTTTTTTGTGATTCCCGTGCGGCATCATGTGGGGTGAGTCAGGCGTTTCGCGGCCTGTGCCGGGCGGGGAGATCAATAGCTGGAAGGGCGCTTTCGATGTGCGAGGGGATCGAAAGGGGGCCCTGTCTTACAATCGGACGAAAGGAGAAAATGTTAAATTTCCACAGAGATGTGCTTGCAGGCGTGGGGGCGTCCGCGTTGGAAGGGAGGGAGAGAAGCGTGAAACGAAGCGCGACGGGAGCGCTCACTGGGAGTCGCCGATGATAGAGAAGGGGGCCCAGAAAAAGGGGTGGCGCGTGTCGGGGTCTCGGAGGAATTGCCGCTGGATTTCGGCCAGGGCGCGGGCTTTGCCCTGGGCGTCGAGCAGGTTTTCGTAAAAGCCGGTCATGAACGAGGCGCTGACCCGGTCGTCGATGGGCCAGAGGCTGGCCATGACGGTCGGCGCGCCGGCCACGAGGAAGGCCTGGTTGAGCCCGATCCACTCGTCGCCGACGGGGATGTCGGAACTGAGGCCGCCGCTGAGAGCGGTTTCGCAAGCGCTCAGCGTGACGAGGTAGGCGTTCAGGCGCAAACGTCCGATGTCGGCCACATTGAGCGCGCCGTCGTGCAGTTCGAGGCGGGAAAACCAGGGGGCGCGTTGGACGAACGTGCCGTGGGTGGCGATGTGAATGATGTCGTAGTTCTCGGCGAGCTCGATGAGGTTTTCCCGGTTGGCCTGTTCGCCGACGAGCTTCAGGGCGCGGATCGCAGGGAGGCCGGCGATGGCTTCGGCTTCTTTCCGGGAGCCGGGCAGCCGGTTTTCCGGGTCGGCCACGAGGAGGATCGAGCGCCAGAGCCGCGGGTTGTGGGCGCGTGTGATGGCGAGCACACCCGCCGAAGGCGTGACCGAGAGGGCGTACCGTTCGACGAGGAACGTGCCCGAGTCGTCTTGCAGCGCGGCAAAAGGCAGGTAATAGAGCGCGCCTTCGGGCACGAGGTGCAGGTGACGGGTCGAGGGGGGGAGCGCGTCGAGCAACGGGTCGATGAGCCAGGCGTAGAGACGGCGGCTCGTGGGCCGCCACGTGACGCCGTCGGTGTTGGCAGAGGTGGTAATCTGATCCCGGAAAAAGAGAACGGCTTCTTCCAGGTCGTCGGGGGCGACGGCGAGGGGGCGGAAGAAGATGGTGTCCGGCGTGATGACGTAGGCGATGGTGGACGGAGCCTGCCCTTCTCGCGGATCTTCACGAAGGCTGTAGACGATCATGGCCTCGTCCGAGGCGAGGAGGGCGCGCGTCCCGGCGGTCGAGAGCGGCGTGACGTTGAGCATGGCCCGGAGCATCCGATCCTCCGGCAGCCGGTTCAGGGTGACCCGATAGAGCGAATCGGCTTCGCGGTAGGTCTGGGCGAGGTCGGCGGCGCGTGTCCGATCGATGAAGTCGCCAGAGGGTGTGCCGGTGAGGTCCTGGTCCCTGCGGGTCAGTTCTTCGGTGATGGCGCGTTTGCGGCGCTCGGCTTCGATCAGTTGTTCGGCGTCGGCGTCGGCGGTGACGGAGTTGTCTTGCTGTGTCGTAAACAGGAGGTCGCTCAGGCTGCGGCTGCGGGCGCGTTCGGTGAAATGGAAGGCCTCGTCGATGCGGCCCTGCGCTTCGAGGAAGGCAGCGAAATCTTTATAGACCGTCACCTTGTCTTGCACGAAGGCCGCCCGGTTTTCACGCGAGAGAAGGTTTTCGCGCATGATTTCGGTGGTGGCGATGGCTTCGCGGAACGCTTGTTCCGCGGCGTCGCGTTCGCCGAGGCTCCAGTGGGCCAGCGCCAGGAGATGGAGGAGGCGCCACTGCCTGGCAGGTTGCCGAAAGGTATGTTCGAGTCGTTCGGCCTCGCGGAGGTGACGGAGGGCCTGCCGGTAATGCTTTTGCTTCAGGTCGAGGTTGCCGAGAGCGATCTCGAGCCGATAGCGAAGAGGCGTCTCGAGTCCGGCCCGATCAATGACCTTCCGGGCTTCCTCGAAGTGGGTTTGGGCCTCGGAGTAAGCGCTCCGGTTCACGGCGTTCCAACCCAGCTTGAGGAGGATGGAGGCGAGAAGGGAGGGGTGCTCCGTCTGGAGCAGTTCGCGGGCATCTTCGAAATAGGAGGCCGCCTGGGTAAAATTTCCGAATTGACTGTAGGCGCGCCCGAGGCCGAGATAGGACAGGGCCGTCGTCACCGTGTCGGCATTCATGTGCTCGTATTCGAGAAGGGCGTCGTAATAGGATTTGGCCTCGGAGGTGTTGTGCAAGTTGAGGGCGGTGCGTCCGAGACGTTGATAAAGTTCTCGCACGCGGGCATGGCGTCGGTGTGTTTTGGCAAGGGTGAGCGCCTCCTCGTACTGCGTAAGCGCGGCCTCGAAGTTGCCCCACCGGTTATCCACGTCGCCGAGGATCATGCGGGCCATGATCTCCGAAGGCACGGCGCGATGACTCCTGGCGCGTTTGAGGGCGTCGAGGGCGGTGGTGCGGGCAGGGGTGTACCGGCCCATCTGATAGCGGAGATGGGCGAGGGAGGTGAGGGCCTGAAGCTCGGCGCTCAGGTTGGACCAGGCCTCGGCTTCGGCGCGGGCGGTTTCGAGCGCGGTTTCGGCATCGGTGAAGCGAAAGAGTCCATTGAGCGCTGTGCCCTTGAGCACCAGCACCTCGGCATGCTGACGCCGGTTGTGCCGGGCATAGAGCGTATCTGCCTGTTCGAGCAACTCGAGGGCTTCCCGGTAATGTTGCTGGCGTATCCGGATGTCGGCCAACCGGTACAGGTTGACGCCCTCACTGGCGCCGTCGGCGAGGGCGCGGCTTTGCTCGAGGGCAGCCTTGAACATTTGCTCGGCGCCGGTGAGGTCGCCGTATTGCAGCATCAGGGTTCTGCCGAGGTTGCCGCGAAGGATGAGCTCCGCCTGCCGGTTCCCGCGGACCCGGGCGGCCCGGATGCCGGCGTTCAGCACGGTGGTGAGCTTCTCCGGCTGGGCCGTGTAAAAATACAAGCGACCCAGCTCCCGGTAGGCTTCGGGATCGTCGGGAGCGAGACGGGTGACGCGCCGGAGCAGGGAGTCGGCCCTGCTCCAGTCGGAACGGAGGACGGCTGCGTAGCCGAGCCCGAAAGCTGCGCCGAGCGCCGTCGAGTCCTCCGCCAGGCGTTGCCGCCATGTCCGTTCCACCTCGGCGAACCAGGTCGCCTTCCGCTGAGACAGCCCGGCGTCGACGATGAGGCGCGCCAGTGTGGGGTCAAGGGCTTCGTCCCGGCCGATGCGTTGCCAGTGAGGGGCGGCGTCCTCGGGGGCAAGGACCTGCGCCAGCGCGGCTTCGCGATAGAGTGCGCTGTGCGGGTCCGGAAAGGCCCGCGCGGCGTCCGGGCGCGACGTCGTGTCGGGCGGAAGCGATCGGGAGAAAATGCGTCGGCAGGCGTCGGCGCGGCCGGTCTCGCGGCAGATCCTGGCGAGGCTGAGGTAAAGCGGGCGAAGGTCGGGATATCGCGCGAGCAGGGCCTCTCCGGACTCCAGCGCCGAGGCCGGATTCTGGTTGATGGAGTGCATCCAGTCCCAGTAGGCCCGCTGGGAGGCGGACACCGGGGAGGCATCTTCGGACGTCGTGCACCGGGTGAGCGCCAGGCCCGCGATCAATACCGCAATCACATATGCGCCGGCTGGCAGCGTATAGGCACGCTGGTGGCTAACCATACAGGGGGGGGCGGGTTGGTGGCGGGTGCAAAAATACGAAACGCGCGTGAGGAATACGAAGACCGGACGCATGGGCCGAGACCATTTGTGACGGCATTTCGCCTGTCACGATCCCGACGAGGGTCAACTGCCCCGGCGTTCCATTTCAAGCAGGCGTCGGATACGCTCTTCGGTTGGCGGGTGGGTCGAGAAAAGCTTGCGCAGGCCGCTCATGGCTCCGGCGAAGGGGTTGACGATGAACATGTGGGCCGTGCTCGGGTTCGCGTCCATGGGAATGCGCTCGGCGCCCTGTTCGAGCCGGTTCAGCGCGGCGGCGAGGGCCCGCGGCTTGCCGCAGATCAGCGCCCCGTCGTGATCCGCCGCGAACTCCCGGGCCCGCGAGATGGCCATCTGAATCAGCATGGCGGCCAGCGGCGCGAGGATCAGCATCAAGAGCGAGCCGAGGACGTTGTCGCGGTTGCGCCCGCCGCCGAAGAAGAGGCCGAAGCGCGCCAGAAGCGTGATCGCTGCGGCCAGCGTGGCGGCGACCGAGGAAGTCAGGATGTCGCGGTTCTTCACGTGTGCGAGCTCGTGCGCGAGGACGCCTTCGAGCTCTTCCGGGCTGAGCATGCGCACGATCCCTGTGGTGACGGCCACCGCCGCGTGCGCCGGGTTGCGTCCCGTGGCGAAAGCATTGGGCTGATCGGAGGGGATCACGTAGACTTTGGGCATCGGGAGGCCGGCGCGCCGACGCAAACGGTCGATGATGGCATACAACTCCGGCGCCTCCTCCGGACCCACCTCCCGCGCCCGGTACATGCTCAGCACGATCTTGTCGCTGAACCAGTAGCCGGCGAAGTTCATCGCGACGGCCACGCCGAAGGCCAGGATCATCCCGCTCTCGCCGCCGAGTTGACGCCCGATGAGCGCGAAGAGGACGATCATTACGGCCATCAGGGCCGCCGTGCGAAGTGCGTTTGAAAACATATCTATTTCACCAGGTTCTTTTTCACAGGGAAAACCCTTCTGTCGGGGCGCACGTTCCCGCGCGACTTCCGTGCCGGATCGCGGCTTCTGCCGGAATGTCAGCCGAGCAGGTGTGTGACCACCATGACGTCATAGAGGGCGTGCGTCCAGGCGGCCACGCCGAAGCCGCGCGCGAGGAAGAGCGCGTTCATGACGAGACCGAAAAGGAAGCGGAAGGTGAAGGACGGAAGCGTGAAGGCGTCGCCGAGCGCGCCGAGGTAGTGCACGGCGCTGAAGACGGCCGCGCCCGCGACGGCAGCCGTCAGATAGGCCGCGCTGCGCCGCTCGAAGAGACGCCGGAGCCCCACGTACAGCCCGCCGACGAGGAGCACACGGAAGACGAGTTCCTCATACAGCCCCGCGCCGATGGATAGGGTGAGCATCGTCCACAGGTCGGGCGAGGCCGCTTGCGCCGGTCCGACGGCAGAAAGCCCGACCCGCGCGGGCGCCGCCGAAAAGATCAGACCCACGACGCTCGAGACGACCACCGCCGCCACGACGGCATAAACCGCGCTCTCGGCGATCATCCAGCCGAAGTACGAGGGTCGGATCGGGAGCTTTTTCTTGCGCTCATACAGAAAGACGAAGCTGCCCGCCACGAGCACGACGAGCCCCACCGACGCCATGCCGGTGACGCCGAGGTGGAGGAGCACTCGCTTGATCCATACTTCGGCGCCGACGTGCACCTCATAGGCCGAGCCCCGGTTGACGAGAACGATCAGCACCTCGTAGAGCGCGAGCAAGGGCAACACGCTGAGGAAGCCGTACGTTGCCGTGCGGGTGAGGCGGTGGTACGTCAGTCGCTCCGGGGGGAGCGGCGCGACGGCAGGGGATTGCATGAGCGAAGGGTTTTCGTTCGAAAAACTGCGCTAGGGCACGAGACGGATTTCGATCTCGGCGTCGGCGGTGAGGTCGAGCGCCCGCGCGACGGCCTCGGATACGTCCATGACGCAGCAGTCATCGAGGGGGCCCCGGTCGTTGACCTCGGCAAAGGTGCTCCGTCCCGTGGCGGGGTTGGTCAGGAGCACGAGCGTGCCGAGGGGAAGCGTCCGGTGACTGACGGTGAACCGCGCCGGGTCGTACGGATCGCCGCCGGCGGTGAGGCGTCCGGCAAACGTCGGCGGGTAGACGAGCACGCGTCCCCTCGCCCACACCTCCGGCAACGCGCCTTCGGGCCGGGGAGCCGTGGTGGAGGCGGACGGGATGCGGAGCGTCTGCCCGACACGGATCCGGTCGCTTCGGAGCGCATTGGCCCGGCGCACGGCGTCGACGCTCACCCCGTGCCGTGCGGCGATGCGGAAAAGGGTGTCGCCGCGCCGGACGACGTAGGGCGCCGTGGCGAAACGGGCCGGAAGGCGGATCGTGCGTCCCGCCTCGAGCGGCGCCGTGAGACTGTCGTTGAGGACGAACAGCGTATCCGCCGGAAGCCCGAAGCGCTGCGCGACGGAGTAGAGCGTCTCGCCCGGACGAACCGTGTACGCGGCATAGCGCCTTGCGGTGGTGTCCGGGAGCGCCGTGTCCGGTGCTTCGGCAGGGTTCGGCGCCGAGACGATCAGCCGTTGCCCGACGCGGATGCGATCGCCGGAAAGCCGGTTCCAGCGGCGCAGTTGCTCCACGGAAACGCCCTGTTCCCGCGCGATGCCAAAGAGCGTGTCGCCGCGCCGGACGACGTACGTGTCGGCGGGCTGCGCCACCGCCGCGCCGGCCGCGAAGGCCAGCGCCAGCAGAGCCGACAGGGCGATACGAAGGAAGGAATGCATGGTTACGGAGGACGGCAGGCGTGCGGGTCAGGCGTCGTCTTCAAAGCCGAGGCCCTGCGCTTCGGCCAGGGCGCTCTGAAGCTCGGCGCGCGCGTGGAAGTCGTGGCGGGCTCTGGCGATGCCGCGCCGGTACGCCGCGACGGCGTCGTCGCGGCGCCCGAGCTGCTCGTAGAGCTTGCCCAGATGATAATAAACGCCTATATAGTCCGGGTCGTCTTCGGCGAGCGCTTCGAAAAAAGCGAGCGCCCGGTCCGTATCTCCCCGTTTGAGGTATTCTCCGGCCAGCGCAAAGCGGGTGAACGAGTCGTCCGGGTCTTCTTCATGGAAACGGAGCAGCGCTTCGAGACGGTTTTGCGGCATATTCCTTGCGAAAACAAAGGTTAGAGAAGGATGATGAGCCTTTCGGTTGCCAATGAGTGTCAATTTCCCGAAAATGGAGGCAAGAACTTCCCGGCTCCGTGAAGATGACGCTACGCGGCTATCTTCCCCGAGATCCTTCTGTGGTATTTGTGTGTCGAAACGATGTTTAAAAAGTGGCCGAAAGCGGTCGTTTGTGATCGAAAATACCCTTTACAGAGCATCTGAAGGTGAAGGGGGCATCCGTCCCCATACCGGCGTGGGTGCGCTTCACGGATGCCGGACCGGCGTCGGGAGGTGCGGCCCACTTCGTTTTATTATGTCTCCTCTGCACGCTTTCCCGATGTCCCTCGTTCGCGTCTTCACCGCGTTGCTCGTCGCGCTCCTCGCGCTGACGGGGCCGCCGCGTCGTGCCCTGGCGCAGCCCTCGGATGCGAACGGCGTGATGGTGGAGGTGCGCACGATTAACGTGCAGATGCTCCGGCTCTCGGACTTCGATCCCATTCATCCGGAACGCTCGCCGGTCTTTCTGAGCATCACCATCGTCAACGATGGGCAGGAGCGCGATCTGAGTGTGGAGGTGCGGGCCTCTTCGGATCAATATGGGCCCCTGGTGACGGGTGTGAAACGGATCGGGGTCGTCATGCCCGGCCAGATCATTCAGCTTACCAACCAGGACTTCGAGAACTATGAGGTTGAGGATGCGGGCAATGAAGTCGTGAAGATTGCGCTGGCGCGCGGCGTGCTCCCGGCCGGAGACTACCTCTTCGACGTGCGGGTCTTCGACCATACCGTACGCCCGCGCGGCGACCTGATCTCGGAAGAGGAGGGCATGATCGTGACGGAGAATCCGAGCCGGCAACTCGACCTGCTCGGCCCCGGCACGCCCTTCGGTCAGGAGCCGGACGTGCTGGCGACGACGTTCCCCATCTTTCAATGGAGCTCCGATGCCCGGCAATTCAACTTTGCGCTCTATGAGGTTCGCCCGGGACAGCGCTCGCCGGAAGACGTGGTCGGCAGCCGCCCGGTTTTTGCCATCCGGGACAGCCTCATGGCGACCACCGTGTTGCCGTATCCGAGCTTCGCCGAGGAACTGAAGGGAGGGCAGACGTATGCCTGGCAGGTCGAGGCCATCGTTCAGACGGCAGCGGGCGAAGTGACGTTTCCGAGCGAGTTGTACTGGTTCACGGTGGAACGCGAGGAGGATCTGACGACGGACGTGCAGGGAGGCGGGTCGATCGGCGCGCCGCCGCTTCCGGGCAGCGAGGTGCTTCGCGTGGAGGTGGAGCCGCAGGAGATCACCTTGCAGCCCGGAGCCTCGTTCCTTTTCCGCACGACGGCCTATGATGCGAGCGACCTCCCCGTCCTGGCAGCCGCGCCGGTGTGGAGCGTGCAGCCTCCTTCGGCGGGCTCCATCGATGAGACCGGTCGCTTCACGGCAGGGGAAAACGAGGGCGTGGCGGCCATCAGGGCGCGCATCGGCGACGTCTCGGATTTTGCAACCGTGTTCATCGAGTACCCCGAAGCGCTCGTAGAGCCGATCACGTCCTTGCCGCCCGTCGATAGCACCAGGCTTAAAGACGAAAGCGTAGCCGCCGCCGATTCGACGGTGGCGGATTCCTTACGCGGCGTCGGCGTGCACATCGTCTTCCCGAGTGAGGAACAGCAGGTCTTCGAGCCGAGCCTCACGGTCGTCTGGCAGACGGCCGGCGCGGATACCTCTCAGACGTTGCGCTACCGGGTCAGCGTATGGCCGACCGAACCGAACCGCCCCGTCGACGAGGTCCCCGACGTGACGCCGCTCGTGCAGCAAACCGTTCAGCGCGCCACGGCTATGCTTTATCCCCCGGGTGCGCCGCCGCTGGAGCCGGGGCGTCCCTACATCGTTCGCGTGGACGTGCTCGACGGCTCCGGAAACGTCGTCGCGCAATCCACGCCGGTCCGCTTCATGATGGTTCCGCAGGACAAGGTGGGCTGGGATCTGCGGCGGACCTGGGATAACGCGATCCGGCAGGGGCGGCTTCAGGCCGTCATCACCCTGCTCGCGGAACTGCGCACCCCCACGCTCAGCCTTCTCGACCGGCAAGCCCTGCTCAACACCGGCGTACGGATCGACCTCGAGGATGGACCGTGGCTCCAGCTTTCGACGCCCGTCAACAGCATCCCCGATCTGGTTCAGCTTCCGTTCCTCCGCATCCTGACCTTGCCCGCGCCGCCGTGGTTCTCCGGCGCTTCCGAGGCTGAGGTCGCTTCGGCGGTGGAGCCCGGCGCTTCGGCATCGACGAAGACGAGCTCTGCCGCAACGCATGCCCCGCGCGCATCCTCCGGGGCGACGCCCGTCGGGGCCGAATCGGTCGGAGTGGCCATCTTCGAGTTTGGCTTCGACGAAGAGGCCGTGCGCGCGCTCCTGGAGGAACGCGGCATCCCGTTTCGCACGCATTCTTTCCGTCGCGATCTTCGGATCGACGGGCGCAATTCCCGCGCCGCCGCGCACGGCCTGCTCACCATGCGCGCCCTCCTCGACTATCTCCCCCCGGAAGCCGAGGTGCACCTTTTTAACTTTGAGACCGAGATCGAATTCCGCGCCGCCCTCCGCTTCGCCGTCGATACGCTCGGCGTGCGGGTGGCTTCCAGTTCCGTTTCCTGGATGGATGCCTATGACGACTACGACGGCACGGGGTATCTCTTCGGAAGCACTCTCGGCGAGATCGTAGGCGACCATGCCGTGCTCGTCGCCGCCGCGGGCAACTTCGCGCGGAGCCACTGGGAAGGGACCTTCGCCGATACGGACAACGATCAGGCGCACAACTTTACCGACACGGACAATTTCCTGGAGATCGAACTCGACGGCAGTGAGGTTTACAATTTCCTTCTGAGCTGGGACGATTGGGCGAACCCGGAAGTCGACCTCGACCTGTATTTGTTCGATGAGACCGGCGAGGCGTTGTACGATGCGTTTGGGCAGCCGGTGAAGTCGATCAACCGACAAGGGGAGCGTCAGTTTGAGAAGCCGACGGAACGCATACGGAGCTTCACGCCGCCGTACCCGGGCGCCCGGAAGTATCGTCTGCGGATTGCCGCGCACCGTTTGAAGCCCGGCGCTCCGCCGCCGCATTTCGAGTTATACATGTACCCGTGGCCCGAGGGCGGGATGCCCGAAGCGCAGCCTGAAAGCAGCCTGGCCAGCGGGCTGGCCGTGGCGCGCTCGGCTTCCGTGGTGCCCGTGGGCGCTACCGACTTCGTGCACAGCTCGCAGGGGCCCACGAATGACGGGCGCATCCGTCCCGACTTCGCCGCCGACGGGGTGGTGCGTGTGGGCGAGACCGAGGCGATGTGGCCCGTGGGCACCTCCTTCGCCGCGCCTCGGGTGGCTGCTGCCTTCGCGCACGTCTTCAGCCGGCATCCCGACTGGTCGGTGTCCGAGGCAATTCGCTTCGTGCGTCGCTTCAGTTTGAACGGCGACCAGGGGGCGGTCAAAGACAACCGGTATGGCTGGGGACCCATTGACTTCGACCGCTTGCGGGCTGAGCTCGAATAACTCTTTGGCTCCTCTTGCGCCTGTCGTTCGAAACGACGCTACTTAAGATTTCCCCTCTCCGCAGCCGATAATAGCGGCGTGCAACCCTGCCCATTCCCCACCTCGGTTCACCCACTGCGGCACGCCGTGCAACTTGACGTCTCCGGTTTTTGTTATACCTTTGGGTGAACCGTGCAGCGCGTACTGAAAGTGTATGGCGCTTCCGTCCCTATATTCACCGCATGTGCAACAGGGCTTTAGTGCTTCGTCCGCTTGACTTGCACGTGTACTGATCTCCCATCGATGACTGCTACCCCCACACCCCATGCGGAGGACCAGGACTGGGTCCAGCGCATTTTTGATGGAGATGCCGAATCCTGGAACCGGTTTGTCAAACGATATTCCGACCGTATCTGGCGTCGATCATGGCAGCTGTGCTATGAGGCTTGTCCACACAAGCAGGGCGGCGTTTTTTGCGTGTTTCACGCGTTGTCTGCCGGCGGTGTGCAGCCGATCAGCGACGATCGGCGCAGCTGTGACGACGGCCTGGAAATTTACGCGTTCATCTTTGACTATCTGTACAAACGGGACCAGCGCACCGGAAAACTGAAACACTATGACGGTCGCGCCAAGCTCGACACCTTCGTTTCCGCCGTGCTCCACGGTCATTTACGCACCGACTGGATTCGGCACCGACGTCGGCTTCGGGTCGATCAGATAACCCTCCCTCCGGAAATCCAGCGGCTCTCGCAAGAGGACCAGAAAGTGTTTAAACAAATGGTCATGCAGCGCTCGACGGAAACGATTGCGCGGAACGTGGGGCTTTCGGTCAAGGAGACCGAACAGGCTCAAGAACGAGTCACGCACGCGCTGATGACCAACGGAAACCTACACCTGATCTTGCGCAATCCCGAAGGCGCGCTTGAAGACGCCGGAATGTTTGCCGACAGCGACACGCCTCGCATCATCCCGATGAGACGGGCTGTCGATCAGATATGGGAGAAAGTGTGCCTGCTGATCGGAGAATTGCCGGAACATCAGAAGATCTTGCTTGACATGGTGTTCGACAAAGAGCTGGATGCGAAAACCATTCTCAACCGGTGCGAAACCCTCAGGTTGGAACTGCCGGTGACACCCCGAAGCGGCAACGTCACCATTCACACCGTTTATCAATCCATTGACAGCATTCTCAGAACGCTGGGCAAGCAGTTGCAGGAACGCTTTCCCGAAGTGCTCTCGGATGCGCTCAACTGGCTGGAAGATGACAGCCTCGGGTCTTTCGGATCCGTTTCCGTGAAGGGTCTGAAAGCGTTGTTGAAGAACATGGGCATTGGGTCGAATTTTCCTCCTACGCAAGACGAAAGGCGAGCCTCAAACACCCGTTCAGGATCATGATGATGACTGTAGAAAAAACCTTTCCGAACAGCAAATCGGGCTGCCCGATCAATCAGATGACCTTCGGCGAGATCGTTCGGTATTTGCAGGGGGGATATGAGCCGCCGGTTCAGCGTGCAATCGCCTCGCATGTGCAGTTCTGCAATGCTTGTGCCGCCGAACTGGAGCGCGTCAAGGCCCTGCGTAAGGTGGGACGGCATCTCATGGATGAGCACCTCGCAGATTTCGCCGAAGAGGCTGTTTCGGAAGAACCGCATCTGGAGCCGGCGTTGCTGGCTGCGTTCGTTGATCGAGAACTTGCGCTGGAGGAAGCGGAGAAGGTGGTGGCTCATCTGGCTTCGTGTCATGCCTGCTATCAGCAGTTTGCAGCCGTGACGCGCGAGGTCGAGCGGCCTGTGCCGGCCCGGTACAAGACGCCTGTCGAAGCGATGGAACCTCTGCTGGCGCCGGAGCCGACCGCTCCCGTGGATCTCGGAGCGCCGCTCCGCGAACTCTGGAATCGTGTCGCCGCATGGAGCGAACGCGTTCTGGGGGGACCCTGGCGCGCCCCGGCTGCCGCTCTTGCGCTCGGTATGCTCGTGATGCTGGCCATCCTGCCGAATCTTCACCGATCCAATGTGATTTCCTTGCAGGCCGTGCAACAGGCTATTGCCAACCCGGATCAGGTCGTTAGCGGCGAAATGCCCGGCATCACCCTCCGAAACGATATCTTGATCATCACGTCCGAGGCGGGAGAAGAAGTGGTCTTTACCTGGCCCGCCGTGAAAGAGCGGCCCGTGTCGAACTATCGCGTGGGCGTGTATGACGGGAAGGACCAGTTGGTCCTGGAGAAGGACGTGAAAGAAACGCGGTGGGAGATCCCCACGACGACCTTTGAGCCTGGAACACGCTATACGATCAACGTCGTCGCCTTTTATGAAGGGGGCGGAGTTCGCCCGGTCATTCGCGGACAAAAAATTGAGCGTGCCGAGTAGCCCTTGCGGCTTCCTCGCCGGATGAGGCGCCGTTTTTCAAGGCTCATTCCCCGAAACGATCGTATCCGCCTCCGTCCTTTTCCCAGGGCGGAGGCGACTTGTTTTTCAGGGCGAGGCGGATTGCCGAAGCGCTTCCCGGTCTTGACGAGCGCACACCGGGCGCGATTTAAAAAACGACGATTTCTGCCGATACAAAGAGCACGTTCAGTGACGTTCGCGGAAAGGCGATTCTTCGGGCGTCATGTTTTGTTGTATCGGGCCGATCCTCTTCGAGAGACGCCGCATCCATCGCAAGATCATGAGCAACGCCGTAGCGCTCCCCCACACGCACCTGACGAGCCGCCGGACCCGGAAAGCAGGCAGGCCCCTCTTTTCAAACCGGTTCCGTTTTCCCGGACAGCGGTTCTTCTACGGGCGGGCGCGGCTGTTTGCGGACCGGGTGGAGTTGAGAGGGTGGGGTTTACGCGGGCGTTTCGTGCGAATCATCCCCCTCCGCACCATCGAGCGGGTGGAGTGGTGGACGGGGTCGATGCTGTGCAATCTGGAATTCTGCATGGAGGACGGCAAGACGTTCGGGATCTGGGTGGAAGGCGCGGGACGCTGGAAATTCGCCATCGACGGAAATGCCGTTCAGACGTTGCATCGCGCCCCGGCCATGCCGCAAGTCATGAAGGCCGTGGCCGCCTGAGGATGCGCTCACATCCTTAAGTTTCGATACGGACCCCCGATGCTTAATTGCGCCGGGGGTTTGTTGTTTATGCGGTATTTTGTTTCTTCAGGTCGGTCTCACACGGGGACAATAAGGTTATTTCTGCCCGGAAGTCGTTCGAGGAAAAGGAGCCATGAGGCTGATCGTTAGCCGTTACGTGCCCTGGATTGCCGGCGTCCTGCTGGCATGGGGCGCGCTCGTACCCGGACTTCTGGAGGCGCAAAGCCTGGAGGGCCCCTGGCGCATTCACAGCCCCGCGCCCGACACCCTGATTCAGGACGGCAACCTGTTCGTCGTCGTTTCCGTGCGTGGCGGAGAGGCGCTCGACCCCGAGTCGGTGGCGCTCTATATCGATGGGGCCGATCTCACACGGCAGGCCAAAATCTCGGAGACGTCCATCCGTCTTCTGTATAACCGATCGCTGGGGGGCGGGCGGCACGAAGTTCGGATCTCCGCGCGGAGTCAGCAGGGCGATCCGCTGCCGGAACTGCGGTGGACCTTTGCCGTGGAGGGGCCGCCGGCGGGAGCGACGCCCCGTCTGGCGGCCGGTCGCCGGTTCGAGTTCTCCGGCAATACGATTATCGACACGCGCACTTCCGACTTTTCGGGTCGCCGCGATCTGCGGCAGGAGCCGCTCCGAACCTACGTCTTTCAGGCCGATGCCGAGGGGCAATACGGCGCGTTCACGTTTCCCGTACGGGTCTATCTGACCACGGACGAGAACGGACGGACGCAACCACGGAACCGCTTTCTCTTCGGGCTTCGCTCCGAGCATCTGACCCTGCTTTTCGGAGACACCACGCCGCTGTATAACCCGCTCATGATCGACGGCGCGCGCACGCGCGGGCTGCGAGGCGAAGTCAAGTTCAACCCGATCCGGCTCTCGGCCGTGCGCGGACAGCTCCGACGCGGCATCACCCCGCTGTTTGAGCCGGACTCGACGTTCTTGCCCGGCACCTTCGAGCGAACGCTCACGGCGTTCCGCCTCGGCATCGGCAGCGAGCGATCCGTGCTGTGGAACCTCAACGTGGCGCATGCCCGGGACGACCCCGCTTCCATCTCACTCACCGACGCGCTCGAACTCGGCATCACGCCGATGGAAAACCTGGTTGTCGGCAGCGACCTGGCGCTTCGGCTCTTTCGCGGGCGTTTTCGCCTCGAAGGCGGCGCGGCGCTCAGCATCACCACGGAAGACCTCTCGCGCGGCGCGGCCACGAAAGCCGAGATCGATTCGCTCTTCGACGTGAACCTGCCCCTCGATCCGGCTTCGTACGACTGGCTCATCACCATCAATGCTTCCACGGTGCCGCTCCGGGTCGATAAGCTGTCTTCGCTGGCGTGGTACGTGCGGGGCCGTGTTTCGACCTCCGGACACACGCTCACGGCGGAGTTTCAGGAGGTCGGTGAGGCCTATTCGTCGTTCGGCAATCCGTTTCTATTGAACGACCGGCGCACGATTACCGTCACGGATCGTTTCAGGGTGCTCGGCGACCGCGTCTCCGGCACGTTGCGGTATCGCCACTATGGCACGCCGCCTCGAAGCAACCCGTTGCTGGCAACGCTCACGGCCGATCTGTTTTCGGGGCAACTGGCCCTGTCGCCGTGGCGCGGGCCGACGTGGTTCTACGTGGGCGTGCGCCTGCACAACCGGGGCGCCACCGCCGACGGCACGGGCGAGCAGCGCACCGACACGCGTGTGGCCTCGTACTCGGCGGGGGGCTATCACCTCGCACGCACCGGCGGCTTTCAGCACGGCATCAACCTTTCATACACGTACACCGATCGGAGCGACCGCGTCCTGCCGAGCCTCGACAACACGACGCAGGCCTTCACCTTCGGGCTCAACGAGCAGTTCCCGTTTCCGCTTTATCTCAACCTTCAGGTCAACCGGTTGCGGGTGCGCTCGGGAGCGGACGAGACACTTCAGGATCTAACGACGCTTTCGGGGCGGATCGGCTATCGGCTGCCGAAGCCCGAACTCAACGTCTCGCTCGGGCTTCAGAACACCCATACCGCCGAGACGGAGCTGCTGCTGCTGGCGGCCGAGAGTTCGGTGCTCATCCCTTCCTCGGACCGCTCCTCCCTCTTTTTGCGCGGCGTCTATCGCGTGCGGGGAAACATGGAAGTGGAGCTTCAAGTCGGCTACGATGCCTATCGCGGGGATGCCGAGTATACCGACCGGTACGTCATCCTTCGCCACCGGTACACGTTCTGACGGCGCGCTCACCAGCCGCCGCCCGCCCCGCCGCCGCCGAAGCTGCCTCCGCCGCCGCCGAAGCCTCCCCCACCGAAGCCTCCTCCGCCGCCGAAACCGCCCCCGCCGTGCCGTCCACCGAAGCCTCCGCCCCAGATGATGATGGGGGGGCCGCCGTGCCGTCGGTAGGTGCGTCTCTTCCGGTGGCCGTTTCCCCCCTTTCCCCCTTTCCCTCCTTTGTCCCGCATGGCGGAGATGACGAAAAAGAGGATGATGAGGAGGATGAAGATGAGTGTGAAGTTGGGACCTCCGACGCCGCGGGAGGCGCGCGGCGTGCGTTCGGCAATATATTCGCCCCGGGCCGCCCGTATGAGCGCGTCCACGGCAGCGGAGAGGCCGTCATAATAGCGCCCTTGCCGGAAGTTCGGGAGGAGGATGTTGCGCACGATCCGGGCGGCGACGGCGTCGGGGATGGCCCCTTCGAGGCCGAAGCCGGTGGCGATGAACACCTTCCGGTCATCGCGCGAGACGAGGATCACGACGCCGTTGTCTTTGCCTTTTTGTCCCACGCCCCACTTCCGCCCGAGCTCGACGGCATAGTCGGAAGCCGGGACCCCGTTGAGGCTCGGCACGGTCACGACGACGATCTGGGTGGAGGTCGTGTCTGCATAGCCGGAGAGCTTCCGGCTGAGGAGGCGTTCTTCGGTGGGGGAGAGCAGGTCGCCCGCGTCCGTCACCCACCGGCCCGAAGGCGGGAGCACGTCGATGCGCTGTCCCCGCGCCGTCGTTGCGAGGCTCAGCGCAAGCAAACATCCGATCCATCCGGCTTTTATCCAGCGCACGTTGACCTTCCTCTCAGTTGAAATCGACGGTGGGAGCTTTTTCCGATCCGGGCGCGGCCTCGAAGGGTGTCCGGCGCTCGAAGCCGAAGAGGCTTGCGATGATCGACGCGGGGAAGCGCCGTACCTTGGTGTTGTAGGCGCGCACGGCTTCGTTGTAGTCCCGCCGCGCGATGTTGATGCGGTTTTCCGTGCCTTCGAGCTGTGCCTGAAGGTCGCGGAAGGCTTCGGTGGCGCGAAGCTGGGGATAGTTCTCGGCCACCACGAGCAGTCGTCCGAGCGCGCTTCCGAGTTGGTTCTGGGCTTCCATGAATGCCTGCACCTTGGCGGGGTCCGTGAGATCGTCCGCCGAAAGGTTGATCGACGTGGCGCGGGCGCGGGCGTTCGTGACCGCTTCGAGGGTGCTGCGCTCGAAGTCGGCGGCTCCCTGCACCGTGTTGACCAGGTTCGGGATGAGGTCGGCGCGGCGCTGATACTGCGTCTCGACGTTGGCCCAGGCCTGCTCGACGCGCTCCTCGGCATCGACGAGGCTGTTGTAGGTGCTGCATCCGGCACAGCCGGCAAAGCCGACGAGCAGGAGAACGGTCAGAAGAGCAAGGGTTCCTTTGCTTCGCATAGAGGTCGGGGATCAGGGTTCGGTGGAGCGGGGCGAAAAGACGCCGGGGAATATACGCACGAATCGCCACCGGACATACGGGCGGCCACGCGCGGGGTTTCTCGGTATGAACAAACCGCCCGGCGACAGGGAAGGGCCGGATGCGCGGGGCGGCGGGCATGCGCGGGAGATCACCAGTCCTGCAGACGACCGATGTTGAACTTGCGTCCGAGGCGTCCGATCTGTTCGGGGTCGATCGCTCCGACAATGTTCAGAAAGACGGTCTCGTCATAGCCCGGTTGAACGACCATGACGACCATTCCCGCGATCTCGCCGTCGTGAACCTTCACGTGCATGTCCACCTGCTCGTCGTCCTTGCGCACGCGGATGACGGTGTCCCACCCTTCGGCTTCGAGGCGGTCGGCCATCTCGGAGGCGCGGCGGGCCACGTCGTCGAACTCGGAGCGGCGGAGCGGGAAGCCGCGCACCTGAACGGCCCGGAGTCCGGCGAGCATCTCGGCGAGGTCGGGGTCCTCATAGCGGGAAGCTTCGGCCACGAGGCGGAGGAGCGGGCCCTTGATGCTCACTTCGAGGGTGGGCGATGCGTCGAACCAGGCCTCGAAGGTGCGGAGGTCCACGTAGCCGGGGGCGTCTTCGAGCCGATCCTGGGCGTGGACCACGCCGGTCAGGCCGAGGAGAGAAAGCCCGTAGAGAAGGATTCGGATGCGCATGATGCTTTTTGCGTTAAGGCGATCAAAGCCGTGAGAGCTATTCGGGAGGGGGGGGGCTGAACGCGTCGAGCGCTTCGTGCATGGGAGCGAAGACGTGCGCGTCGAGCACGTCGCGGTGCACCGAGGCGCCCGTCTGACGCCCGACTTCGGAGAGGTAGGCGAGCGTCCATTTGACCTCGGCGAGCGCCTGTTCGACCGCGACGCCGCCGGGCGCGGGGTGGGGCGGACGCGTCACGAGCGCCGCCAGGACCACGAGGGCGACGAGGACGGCCATCGCCAGGGCGGGACGGGCCGTGTGCCGCCAGGCGCGGGCG
>NZ_JBWOPL010000034.1:0-42747 GCF_056451265.1 Rhodocaloribacter sp.
AAGATCCTTTCGGGGGGGTACGTTGCTGTTGCCTCTGGAAGAGCGGTTTGATAGTTTGCCACGGGGCGTTCGTCAGATCAGAGCTGCAGGGCATGGTTCAGGCAGTCTTGGGGCGGTTAGCACCCAACAAGACGCTGGCGATTGAGCGTGTCTTTAGGCGGTTCGGAAAGGAAACCTCAAGTGGAAAAAAAGAAGCGCATCGTTCCAATACTCAGAGTAATCCTGCCCATCGCGGCACTCATCAGTGCCCTTGTAATTCCCCCCCTGGACCTGGTGCCGCCCTTGATAGCGCCCTTGCCGGACACGGTTCAGGAGCAGGTCGAAAGCGCTATTGGTTATGGGCTGGATGGCATCGTCGTGTATGTCGATCAAGCGGGAAAGCCACCGGCATTTTATGCTGCCGGCTGGAAGAATAAATGGACCCGCGAGCCGGCCGATCCCCACGCATTGTTCAGAATTGGCAGTATCAGCAAGCTGTACATCGCTGCCGCCGTCGCCAAATTGGTTCATCAGGGGCGGTTATTCCTGGATGCAACCCTCGCCGAGTATCTGCCGGAGCTTTCCGGAAGGATCGAATATGCGGATCAGATTACCCTGAAAATGATGGTGCAGCACCGCAGCGGCATTCCGAATTTCACGGATGATGAAGCGTGGGATTGGTTCACTTCGCATACAGACATCGACCAGGCCCTGGCCTTGGTCCTGGATGAACCGGCAGATTTTAAACCTGGCGCACGGACCCGGTATTCCAACACGAACTATCTGTTGATCGGTCGCATCCTGGACAAAGTGCTGGGATACAGCCATCATCAATATATCCGGGAAGAAATACTGGCTCCGCTAGGTCTGACGAATACCTATAGTTTGCTCAGCGAGGTAGATGACGAAGATGTGGTCAGCGGCTACTGGTATGGATATGACGATGATCTAAAGCAACTTGACTTTACAATTCCCGGGGGATCGATGATCGCTACTGCGGAGGATGTGGGGATTTTTTTGCGCGCCCTGAATGATGGCTCGCTGTTCAATGAAGAAGAGCGGGCGATTTACTCCTCAATTTACGAGTATGAACATACCGGCTGGCTGCCTGGATACTATAGCATTGCACGCTATCACAAGGACATTGATGCTGTGGTCGTTCAGTTTGTGAATACGACCGGCGGAGAAACCTGGGGGTTAGCAAATGTGGTTGGCGGAAAGGCCACGGGGATATCGAATATAATTTATAATCGTATTATTCGAATTTTGCACAAACAATGAATTGAGTTAAAAATGCCACCTGATGCTCCGGGTGATTTGAGGCTCTTGATAGGGCCGACCGACAGGGCATTTACTTCATCCGGCGGCCGGGATAAGGTCCGCCGCTGGCCCGGTCATTTTCTTGTGGGACTTCTGCTACTTGCCACTGCCACCGTCATGGCCGCCACCGCGATCCGGAATTCCGGCCGGTATTCCAGGCCGAGCGGCGTTCCCCTTGCGGTCCGAATAAGCTTATACATTTCGCGGTTTTTCCGGACACGGCCCTTCCGGGCGGCCCATGGCTTGTTGGTCGCATCGGCTGTATGGGGAGGACTACAGGTTTGTGGTCACAGAGTAAGAGCGAAGAACGTTGCCCGGTTCAAAGTTGACCGAAACGTTGATGAAAATCATGCTTTATGTAGTCCTGGGATTCATTGTCGTCGTGGCGGCTGCAGTCCTCTATGGAGAGATGCATTGGAAATCCGGCACGAAGAAGTTGCGAGACCGCTTAGAAGCGGGCAGATGTGCCGTCACGCATAAGGTTTTCGACCAGAGCGAACTCGAAGGCTTGCCCGCTCCTGTTCGGCGCTATTTTCTTGCCGTCCTGGAAGATGGTCAGCCGGTTGTGACAGCCGTCAGCATGGAGCACACCGGAACCTTCAATATGAGTGAGTCGGCGGAGCAGTGGAAATCCTTCACCTCCAACCAGCGTGTGATTCTCCGTCGCCCCGGTTTTGACTGGGACGGCCGCATCGCGATAATGCCCGGCGTACATGTCCGGGTGCATGATGCCTACGTCGCAGGCGAAGGCATCCTCCATGCCGCTGTGCTCGGGGTGGCGCCGGTGGCCGATTCCCGTGGTTCGGGAGAGATTGCGCGCGGAGAGTTGATGCGGTTCCTAGCCGAAGCGGCCTGGTACCCGACAGCCCTTCTGCCGGGTCAGGGCATCCGCTGGGAGGCCGTGGACGACCAGTCCGCCCGCGCAACGCTGAAGGACGGCGACCTCTCCGTCACGCTACTGTTTCGCTTTGGCAGAGACGGGCTGATCGACACCGTGCACGCCGAGGCGCGCGGCCGGATGGTGAGCGGCACGGTGGCGCCCACGCCCTGGCAAGGCCGGTTCTGGAATTACGCGGCTCGAGAGGGTATGCGCGTCCCCCTGGATGGAGAGGTTGCCTGGCTCCTACCGGAGGGGCCAATGCCCTATTGGCGTGGGCACATCACCGAACTCCGCTATGAGTTCGCTCGATGAGAGCAGCCAGTCAAACCAGACACTGCCTGACAACCAGTTGCACCCGACTGCCTGTAGCGTCCGCTCGTACTTCGCTGCCGCTTTCGGCAGCAGGTTGAGCGCGGCCTTTGTAGGGTAAGACACATTTTGGGGTCTGCGATCATGCGATTCAACATAACGATGCTTGTTTTCACTCATTTTGTCATGCCCACCGCTTTTCTCGTGAACTTTGCCCAAAGCCGAACAGAAAGTCAATTAGAATTGCTCCTCTCCACCCTGGTTGTGGTTTCGTACGTAGTGTTTATGTTCATCGTTGGACGATGGGACTGGTTCGGGTACAGGTTGCGGTATATATTATTAATTGTTCTTTGCATCGTGGTTTTCACGACGTGGCACCATGCGATTGAACAACAATGGTGGCGTGGGATCGGAAAGGGTCACTGGGTGGAAAATATCACCCGGCTGGGGCTCTTTCTGACATTTGCCGTTCTGATCGGCAAGGCGGTTCGCGGCTTTCGGTCGCCGGCCAACGCCATCGATGTTTCGTTCCCGTTGCACAATGGTACGTATTACGTCGCGCATGGTGGCAATGACGCGACCATCAACTACCACCACAACCACACGGCCCAACGGTTCGCATTGGATATTGTCAAATTGAACAGATTCGGCACGCGCGCGTCTGGCATCTATCCGAAATTGCTCGCCCGGTATTCTATCTTCAATGATCCGGTTTTAAGCCCGGTCGAGGGGATTGTAGTACGGTCCGTTGACGGATTGCCCGACTTCACGCCTCCCGAAAAGGACACCAGAGCGCGAGCGGGAAATCATGTTGTGATTCAACCCGTTGGCACGGACGTTTACATCTTGCTGGCACACCTGAAGAGGAACAGTGTTCTGGTGCGCGAGGGCGACCCTGTCGAACCGGGACAACCTCTTGGTCGAATTGGCAATTCCGGCAATACCACAGAGCCACACCTGCACATTCATTGTGCAACGATTGACGGCGATGATTTTACCGGTGGGGGCACGGGAATACCGCTACGGTTTGGCGGACGATTCCTTACACGAAATAGTATTGTGCGCACAAGGGTGGATTAAACGCGACCTAAGGATGCCTGCGTGCTCCCTTCAGAGGTCTTAGTCGCCCTTCGCCGCTTAGCTCAACCGTTAGACGGCTTTCCAACCTCTTTTCCTTCCCTCTCACAGGCCTATGATTCTTCGCCGCGTCATTGAGAATGTCCGCGAGCAGAGCTGGACCGCCATCGCGATCGACTTCGTGATCGTGGTCGTGGGTGTATTTCTCGGGATCCAGGTGTCGAACTGGAACACCGCGCAGGCGGAGAAGGCCCGCGAGCGCCTGCTGCTGGGCGAGCTCCGCGCCGAACTCGTCGAGTCCGTGCGCCAGTTGACCATCAAGCAGAACGCGTACGATCAGGTCGGCCGATCCGGTGCGGATGCCCTCGCCTTCCTGGAGGCGGGCGAGAGATGCCGCGAGGATTGTTGGGGCACGGTCGTCGATTTTTTCCATGCCTCGCAGTGGCAGCAGGTCCCCGTCAGCCGCTCGACATACGACGAGATGCGCCGCAACGGCTGGCCGCGCAACCGCGCCATCGTCGATGCCATCGAGGACTACCTCCGCCAGGCCGACCAGTTGGTGGCTCCTCTGGAGCGTCCGCCCGCATACCGCTCCCTCGTCCGGGGACTGGTTCCGTTGGCCGCCCAAACGGCGTACTGGACCCATTGCTTCGAGTTGACCGACGGCGAGGAACTCTACCTCGACGACTGCCCTGCGGGCGTCGCCCCGCAGATGGCCGCAGCCGCGGTGGAGGCCATCGTGGCGCATCCCGAGATCCATGCTGCACTGACGGAGTGGGCGGGGTTTGCGCGTGCGCTCAGTGTCAGCATCACCCCCCTGATCGGCGCGGCCGAGCATGCGATCGCGCTGATCGATGCCGAACTTCAAGGCTGACCTTAATTCGTTTTTGCGTCATGCGGGCCTATGCACCTGCGAAATCGGCTCGGACCAGGAGCCGCCTAACCTCCGCGGCAGCCGACCGCGGGCGTGTCGGCCTTGCTTGGGTCGGGCGTTTGTGTTTCATTGCCTTGCGTAAACATTGTGCTGCTCGCCCATTGCGGCCGATCGCCCCTCTGTTATGGGCCTTTGCCACGTCGCCCCTCTGAGAGGCTTTATCTTAGAATCCGGAGAAGCGGATTGCGTACGTCCACGACCGTTCTTGTCGGTGCATGCCGTTGCTTTGCAGATGCGATGGGCCGATTCCGGACACGAACGAAGTGACTGACGAAGTAAAAGGGTCGTGTAAGAGCGTACAAGCCACACAACGGACAAAGACGACGCGCCGACTTCGTCGCTACACTTGTGCCTTATTGCTCCTTGCTTGTCTCGCCGCCAATCTCCAGGCTCAGCCGGTGGTGCGGCGCGGCGAGATGACCGTGGCCTTCGACGCCTCGCAGGCGCGCTTCGAAGACCTCGCCACGGGGCATTCGTCAGGTCAGAGCTGCAGGGCATGGGTCAGGCAGTCTTGGGGCGGTTAGCACCCGGCAAGACGCCGGGGAGCGCTTCGTGTTTTTCTAACACATTAGAATTCCCCCACCGCTTCTGAGCCTTGCGCCGCCGAGCTTGCACGTGCGTGAACGCCGGAAGGCCGCTTACTCCGCCGAGGGATGCATGCGCATGTAGTCTACGGCGAGATGCGAGAGGGCGCGGACGCCCGTGACGAGCGCGCGCTCGTCCACCTTGAAGAGCGGCGAATGGTTCGGGGCGTACTCGGAGAGGGGCGCGCCGGGGGCGCGGATGCCGAGGAAGAAGAACAGCCCCGGGACCTCGCGGGCATAGTACGAGAAGTCCTCGGCTCCCATCTGACGCGGCGCTTCGAGCACGTTCGCGTCGCCGGCCACGCGGCGGAGGGTGGCGTCCATCTCTCGGGCGAGGTCGGGATCGTTGTACGTGACGGGATAGCCGATGCGGATGTTGACCTCGGCGGTCGCGCCCGCGCTCTCGGCGATCTTTTCGGCGGTGCGCCGGATGCGGCGGTGGAGGTCCTTTTGCATCTCCGTGTCGAAGGCGCGGATGGTGCCGGTCATCTCCACCTCGTCCGGGATGATGTTGCCGCGCACGCCGCCGTGGATGCTCCCGACGGTGACGATGGCCGGGGCGACGGTGACGTCGAGTTGCCGGCTCGGGATGGTCTGAAGCGCCGTCACGATCTGCGCGGCGGTGACGATGGGGTCGATGCCGCCCCACGGATACGCGCCGTGCGTCTGCCGCCCCTTCACCTTGATGTGCAGCCCGTCCGAACTCGCCATCTCCCCGCCGGGGCGGTAGGCGATCTGCCCGGCTTCCCAGGCGGGCACCACGTGGAGGCCGAAGGCCACCTCCGGGCGCGGGTCGTCGAAGGCGCCTTCCTTGAGCATCAGCGCCGCGCCGCCCTCCTCACCGGCGGGGGCGCCCTCTTCGGCGGGCTGAAAGAGGAACACCACCGTGCCGGGCAGGTCGTCTTTCACGTCGGCGAGCACCTGCGCCACCCCCATGAGGATGGCCGTGTGGTTGTCGTGCCCGCACGCGTGCATCACCCCGACTTCCTGCCCGTTGTACTCGGTGCGCACCGTCGAGGCGAAGGGCACGTCCACGCGTTCGGTGACGGGCAGCGCGTCCATGTCTGCCCGGAGCGCGACCACCGGCCCCGGCTTGCCGCCCCGGAGCACGCCCACGACGCCGGTGTGGGCCACCTCGGTGCGCACCTCCAGACCCAGGCTCCGCAGGTGCTCGGCCACGAGCGCGGCGGTGCGATACTCGCGGTTCGAGAGCTCCGGATGCGCGTGGATGTCGCGACGCCACGCGATCACCTGCGCCTCGACGGCCTTCGCCTTCCGGTCGAGGGCCTGCGTGAGCGGATCCGGCGTCTGCGCCCGCGCCGGCGGGGCGGCAAAAACGTACGCGACGAGCAACAACGTGAAAGCGGAGAAAAGCGGGGCAGGTTTCATGGCGAGAACAGGGGTTTGAAAAGACTTCCGGAGGGAGAACGTGATCATCCCGCCTGCGATCATCCCGCCTGCGGCGGAAGACCGTGCGCGGGTTTGTCCGTGCCGGGTAAGATAAAACAAAAGACGCTGCCTTTGCCCGCGTCCGCGACTTCGGCCCGGATGCGCCCGGCGTGCCCCTCCACGATCCGCTTCAGCGCCCTTCCGATGTCCCGCCCCGACGCCTCAAACGCTTCAACCGCTCTGCCCGAGGACCTCCGGGCGCCTCGAACCGCGTTTCCGCATCGTGAGCGCAGCCTCGCGGGTTCGGCGCTCGTTACGGGCGGTGCGGGGTCGCCGGGGTATCGAAAGCCGGGTGCGCCGGGGCCGGGAGGTACGTTTGGGCACGGACGGCCGCCGGATCCGCCGGGAGACGACCCTGAAGCAGAAGCGGGAACGAGCCGAGCGGACGGCTACGTGGAGCGTCCCATGACGTTGCGATGAGGCCTGCCCGGGCCGTCGTTTGAGCGGCTCATTCCTCGACGGCGAGCCGACGGATGATGTGATAGCCGAAGGGCGTCTCCACGGGCTCCTTCGTGATCTCTCCGACCGCGAGGGAGTCGATGGCCTCGTCGAAGGCGGGGACCATCTGTCCCTTGAACCACTTGCCGAGGTTGCCGCCGTTGGGGCCGCTCGGGCCGTCGGAGTACTGTGCGGCGAAGATGGCAAACTGATCCGGCTTCTCCTGAAGCTGCGCGATGAGTTCTTTCGCGCGGGCGTACGCTTCTTCCTTCGTCCGGGTGACCTCGGGCGCGGCGCGCATGGCTCCCTGATAGGCGATCAGGATGTGCGCCCCGGCGCGCTGTTCGAGCTTGATCCGCCGCACGAAGGCATAGCCGATGCCGTCGAAGGCCACCGGGCCGCCGACCTCACCGTAGTCGAGCTTTTTGAGCGTCTCCAGCAGTCCCGGAGGCGCGGGGTCGCCTTCCTTCACGCCGCCGAGGAAGATCGGGCCGTCGCCGAAGTCGTTGTACTTTGCGGCATACTCGTCGAAGTTTTCCGCCGTGACCTCTGCCTTGAGGGTCTGTGCGAGCGAGTCGGCCTCGGCTTGTTCGCGCGTCACGGTCGGCGGCACGCGAGGCGAACCCTTGTATCCGATGAGAAAAGCTTCCGCCCCATAGAAGGGCGCCTTCATGGGGTCGCGGCGGATGACGTGATAGCCGAAGGGGGTCTCCACCGGCGTCTCGGTGATCGCGCCCACTTCGAGGCTGTCCACGGCCTGATCGAAGGCCGGCGCCATCTGCCCCTTCGACCACGTGCCGAGGCTTCCGCCCTGCGGCCCCGACGGGCCGTCGGACTCCGTGCGCGCGAGTTCTTCAAACTGCGAGGGATCTTGTTTGAGCCGCGCGATCAGCTCCTCGGCTTTCGCGCGCGCCTCCTCCTTCGTCCGCGTCACGTCGGGGTTGGCGCGCATGGCCCCGGCGTAGGCCACCAGGATGTGCGAGCCGGCATAATCGCCGTCGGCGGTGAAAAGTTGTCCGGGCGCCCCTTCTTCCGAAGCGGTTTCATTATTGCCACTGCAACCGGCGAAGAGGAACAGGCCGGCAACGATCCAAGAAACGATTCTCATCCGAAATGATGTCTGGGGAGCATCTCCCATGAAACAGGTGTGAATCTCCCGAACGAAGCGCCGTCGGACGCGGTTTCTCAAAAGCCGATCCCGACACGATCTTCACAAAGCCGCGCCGTTTACAACACGACCGAATCCTTGAACTCGGGGATGTCGATGTTGTGGTATCCGTGCCGTTCGAGGGCGGTTTTGAAGGCGTTCTGCCGCTCCGGCGCGCCGTGGACGAGGAAGATGCGCCGGAGCCGGTCGCGGTCGAGCATGCCGATGAAGTGAAGCAATCCCGGTTCGTCGGCGTGGGCGGAGAGGCTGTTCATCACCACCACCTCGGCCCGGAGGACGTGCTCCTCGCCGAAGATGCGAACCACCGGCTGCCGGTCGACGATGCGTTTGCACAACGTGTTTTCGGCGCAATAGCCGACGATCATCACCGTGTTCCGGCGGTCTCCGATGTTGTTTTTCAGGTGATGGAGGATGCGCCCGGCCTCGCACATGCCCGAGGCCGAGATGATCACCATGGGCACCCGTTGCCCGTTGAGCGCCTTCGACTGCTCGACGTCGCGGATGTACGTCAGGCGGGAGAAGCCGAAGGGGTTCGGATCGGAGAGCAGGTATTCCCTGAGCTTGCGGTTGTAACACTCGGGGTGGGCCAGATACACGCTCGTGGCATTGACGGCAAGGGGGCTGTCCACGTAGACGGGGATGGCGGGCAGGCGGTGCTCGTTCCAGAGCTGATCGAGGGCGTAGACGATCTCCTGCGTGCGTCCGACGGCGAAGGCGGGGATGATCACCTTGCCCCCGCGCCGGCTCGTGCGCCCGATGACCTCCGCCAGGCGCTGCTTCGTCTTCCCGGCGGCCTCGTGCACCTTTCCGCCGTAGGTCGACTCGGAGATGAGGTAGTCGCAGTCGTCCATCTTTTGCGGATCGCGGAGGATGGGCCGCCCCGGGTTGCCCACGTCGCCGGTGAAGCCGAGCCGGAGGGTCTTGCCCCGCTCCTTGATGGTGAGCACCATCGTCGCCGAGCCGAGGATGTGCCCGGCGTCCCGGTACACCACGCGCACCCCCTCGACCGGCGAGAAGGGCAGCCCGTACGAGACGCCGACGAACTGATCGAGCACGCCCTCGGCGTCGTCCACCGTATAGAGCGGCTCGACGGGCGGCTTGCCCCGCTTCCGGTGAATCTTGTTGACGTAGGCGACGTCCTTCTCCTGGATGTATGCGCTGTCGAGCAGCATCAGGCCGCACAGGCTGACGGTGGCGTGTGTGGCGAAGATGCGCCCGCGAAAGCCCTCTTTCCAGAGCTTCGGAAGCAGGCCCGAATGGTCGATGTGGGCGTGCGAGAGCAGCACGGCGTCGATCTCCCTGGGATCGAACGGGAAGTGGCGGTTGAGGTGATCGGCCTCGGCGCGCCGCCCCTGATAGAGGCCGCAGTCGAGCAGGAGCTTCTTTCCGTTTTCGAGTTCGAGGAGGTGCTTCGAGCCGGTCACCGTGCGGGCGGCTCCGCAAAAGGTCAGTCTCATCTGGCGCGCGGGCGTCGTTTCGGAACATGCGAAGCCCGAACTTCGCCACTGCGCCCGTCAAATACAACGGGGAAGACCGGCGCGCTGTCGCCTTCGGACGGGCCGGATCACGTTCCGGGCGACTCCGCGGGGTTGAACGGCTTTTCGGGGGGCGGACGCGCCTGCGCTCATGTCGTCCGGGGGGAAAGACCGTGCGCGGGTTTGCCTTCTCGGGGTAAGAGGAAAAAAAAGGCGCTGCCCTTGCCCGCGCCTTCGGATTCGACCCAGATGCGCCCGCCGTGCACCTCCACGATCCGCTTCACGAGCGCCAGTCCGATGCCCGTGCCTTCCTGATGCCTGGACAACCGCTCGAAGAGACCGAAGATCTTTTCATGATATTGCAGGTCGATGCCGATGCCGTTGTCGCGCACGCAGGAGATCACCTCCGCGCCTTTCTGCCAGGCTTCGATCTCGATGCGCGGCTCGGGCTGATCCCCCATGAACTTGATCGCATTCTCCACGAGATTCTGATACACCTCGCGCAGCCGCACGCGGTCGCCCTGGACGACGGGCATGTCCGGCGCGATGCGCACGTCGACGCCGGCCTCCTCGATCCGCCCCGCGAGCAGTTCGACGGCTTCGCCGGCCACGTCCGTCAGGGGGACGGGCTCCGGCTCGCTGGCGATGCGCCCGATGCGCGAGAGTTCGAGCAGTTCGCTGAGCAGTCGCTGCATGGTGAGCGCTGCGTCCCGGATGCGCTTGATGTCCTTGCGCGCCCGCTCGACGCGTCCTTCGGCGACGTCCTGTTCGAGCAGACCGATGAAGCCCTGAATGGTGAAGAGCGGGCTCTTGAGGTCATGCGACACGGTGTATGTGAAGCGTTCGAGCTCGGCGTTCTTCGCCTCGAGCTCGGCGATGAGGCGTTCCTGCATCGCCACGGCCTCCCGCCGCTCGTGAACCATGGCGGCGACGATGAGCGTCGAGAGCGTGGTCACGGCCAGGAATGCCTGAATGGCCAGCACCTGTTCGCGCACCGACTGCCCGGCGACGACGAAGGGGCTCCGGCCCAGGTTTGCATTCAAGACCACCATGAAGGCCGTCACCAGCAGCGCCGCCGTCACCACGCGGAGGTCGAAGCGAAGCACGGCCCACAGGAGGATCGGGTAAACAATGTACGGGAAGTCGAGCATCGAGGCCGCGGGAGCCGGTTCGGACCCGAAGACGAGTTGTCCCACGACGACCAGGGCGGCGAAGAGGGCCACCCCTTCCATCACACGCGCGGGAACGGCCCGGTGAAAGCCTCGCTGAACGGCGCTCGCCCACGACAGAATCACCGGCACCATGATCAGCACGCCGAGGGCATCCGCCAGCCACCAGGCCTGAAGGATGAACGAGAAAGGGAACCGAAACCCCTGCACCGAAAGCACCGTCGCGCCGACGAGCGCGCCGAGTCCCGTGCCGATGAGCATCCCGAAGACCGTCAACGCGAGCACGTCCCGGACCGAGCGCAGCGCGGGCGGCGACCCGAGGTATTGACGCAGCAACCACGCGCCCACCGTCCCTTCCAGGCTGTTCCCTATGCCGAACATCAGTCCCTGCCAGACGCTGTGCCCCAGCACCACGGCCTCGCTGACCACGTTGGCGATGATCGCCAGAAACAGCAGACCCGCCCATTGGCGAGGCGAGGTCAGCAGCAAAGCCGCCATGAGCAGACCACTGCCGGGCCAGAACGTCGAGATCCCTTCGGGCGGAAAGTCGAGCGCATCTCCCAGCAGCAGCGCTCCGAGATAGACGATTCCAAAGAGAAAAACCCAGACGGTGTCGGGTAATCCGGTTGCGCCGTGGCGCAATGTGAAAGGCTCTTTCATGAATGGCAGGGGACCCGGGGAGACCGCCTTATGATACTTCATACGCGAGGCGACCGCAACCGCCGGAAGGGCGTAGGCGCCCTGTCTTCCTGACTATTCCGGGAGACGAATCACGAGCTCGTCCGGAAGGTCGTTTCGCTGCGGGCTCGGGTTGATGAGTGCGCCGGGCAACGGCAGGTCGAAAGCCGTAACGAAAGGCGCGATGGCGGAGAACCAGAACTCCTGTTGAAACTCGAAAAAGTCCTCGTCGAAGCCCTGCCGTGCTCCCCGGTGTCCGAGGATGTCGAGGTAGAAAATGCGCGGCCATCCGGGGAACCGCTCCTGTGCTTCCTTGAGGAGCGCGAAGGCGGCACGCGCCGCCTGCACGAAGTCTTCCTCCGGCTGCACAACGTGATACAGCGACACGGTGTTGTCGAAGTTCATCGCGATGCCGGGCGCATCGGGCTTGTTGTAGGCGGGAATGAGAGGCGGTTCCATGTTCACGGTCCTTTAGGGGGGCGTCAGGGTTCGTTGCGGCGGGCGAAGGCGAGCACGAGGCGCAAGTGGGTCAGGAGGGCGGGGATGAGTTCGAGGCGGGCGAGGCGAGCGGCGGGCATCTCCGGCAGGCGCGGCGGACTGATGCGGCCCATCCACAGGCCCATCTTGTCGGTCAGGGCATACTCGCCGGGGAAGCGTCCGGGGGGCAGGTGGGTGGTATAGAACGCGAGTTTGCGCCGCAGACGCTCCCGCACGAGATCGTCCGCATCGAGGAGCGCGGCGTCTTTTTCCGTGAGCATCGCCCCGCCGGCCAGGTAGTCACGATAGACGAAGGGCAACTCGAGCAACGTCGCGGCGACGACCTGCGCTTCCGGCTTGTCCCGCAGGCCCACCTCCGCCGCGCGGGCCGTCGCCGTGGCGACGAGGCACAACGTCTCCTCCGCCGTCAGCTCCGGGTCCGCCCCTTCCATGCCGGCGAGCGCCCGCCCGGCCAGCTCCTGCGTGACCGTCAGCGCGCCCAGCACGGCAAAAGCGACGAACCGCGCCGCGCGCTCGGATTGCGGGGTCTGCTCCGTCTCTGCCATCGACGCTTCCATGTGTGATTCCCATTCAGACGGCGATGATACCGGCGAACCGGAGCCGGGTTGCCGCGCGCCCTTTTCTTTCCGTGAAAACTGCAATAACCATGGATCCGCCGGAAGGAGGCAGGCCGACCCCGGAAATTCCCCGCGCGGGATTACGGATCGGGCGGAGTCGTCGATACCTCGGGAAACGGCTCGTTTTTCACGGTAGTGCCCGGTTCGATGAAAACCACCTCTCGCCCTTCCCGACCGCGTCCTCCTGCTCCGAGGACCACGCCCGCGCGCGCCCTCCCGGCGTCGCGACGCACGTACGACCGGGAGAGCCTCGTAGCCTTTCTCGACGCTCTGGAAGCCGAACGGGTGGACCTCCACGAGGGCTTCCCCGAGGCCATCGCCTCGATCCTCCGGGTCGCACAGGCCCTTCACCACGTCGCTCGGACGCTCCACCTCGACGCGGTGACGGAAGCCGTGGAGGCCCTCGAAAAAGCCGCCTCCGATTCGCCCGACGCCTTCAAGGCGCGGCTCGACGACCTCCTCGGCGTCCTCAGCCGCTCCATTGCGGAGGCGACCGGCCCGAAGGCGCGCATCCTCGTCATCGACCCGGACCCGGACACGGCGGCCATGCTCGAGGTGATCCTCTCGACGCCGAACCGCGAGGTGTTTCTGGCGGGCTCGGCCCGGGAAGCCGAACGGCTGCTGGCCCGGGAAGCCTTTGCGCTCATCATCCTCGAACTCGTCCTGCCGGACATGGACGGGCGCAACCTGCTCGTCCGCCTCCGCGCCCACGCCGTCACGGCGCTCACGCCCGTCATCGTGGTCTCCTCCTTCGCGCAGGCGCAGGTGAAGACGGAGTGTTATGCGCTCGGCGCGGACGCCTTCTTCGAGAAACCGTTCGACGCCGCCGCCTTCTCGGCGCAAGTCTCCGCGCACCTCCAGCGGCGCATCCTCCGCGATACGACCGACCCGTTGACCGGCCTCCCGGACGGCCTCGCGCTCGAAGAAGCCTTCGAACGGGCGCGCGCCTTTTACGACCTCTCCGAGACGCCCTTCTGCGTCGCCGTCCTCGACTTCGACGATTTCAAAGCCGTCAATGCCGTTTATGGCCCCCTCACCGGCGACGACGTGCTTCAGAAGGCGACGACGCTCATCGCGAAGTGCCTCCGCGCCTTCGACCTGTTCGGACGATGGGAAGGCGACCGCTTCTGTATCCTCTTCCCGAATACGACCCTCGACGAGGCCGCCGAGATCCTCGACCGCGCTTCACAGGCCGTCCGGTACGAGCCTTTCCGGGCGCACAACGGGCAGACGTTTCACGTCTCCTTCTCCGCCGGACTCGTCTCACTCAAATCCGACGACGCGCGTCTCGAAGACGTCCTCGAGCGGGCGCAGCAATGCGTGCGGCGGGCCAAGGCAAACGGCGCGCGCGGGCGGGTGATCACCGAGGCGCAGGCCGTGACGCCCGAAAAACCGCGCGTCCTCGTGGCCGAGCACGACGAGGACGTGGCGGCCATCCTCGCGTTCCGGCTCCGTCGGGACGGCTTCGAGGTCGTCCGGTTCGACGACGGGAAGCGCCTCGTCGCCTTCGCCGAGCGTCACCGCGCCGCGCTCATCATCCTCGCCGCGAAGTTGCCGGGTCTGGACGGCTTCGAGGCGCTCGAGCGTCTGCGCGCCATGCCCGCTCATGCCCGCACCCCCGTCCTCATGCTCACGAGCATGGGCCGCGAGCGCGACATCGTGCGGGGCTTCGAACTCGGCGCAGACGACTACCTGCTCAAGCCCTTTTCGCCCGTCGAACTGAGCGCGCGCGTCCGGCGCCTCGTCGAGCGACACACGCCCGATGCTCTTCCCGCCTGAACGTCCGCCGCGCCGAAGCTCCGCCATGCCGTCTCTCGACCCGACCGCCTTCTTCGACGTCTCCTTCGACGACCCCGTGTTCCGCTTCGCGCTGCTCATGCTCGAAGCGCTGATCGTGCTCGCGTTCGTCTTCACGGCGGTCGCCGTCGGGCTGCGCGTGGCCAACGATCGGAGAGAGGCCCGAAGGAAACGGCTCGACGCCCTCTGGCGGCCGCTCCTGCTCGAAGTGCTCGCCGGGGACCGGCCCGTGGCGGACCTGTGCGCGCGCGTCCCGCGCCGGAGCCGATTCTATTTCTGCGCCTTCCTCTATCGTTTTGCTCGGAAGGTGCGCGGACCGGAGCGTGAGCCGTTGCGCGCGGCGGCGCGTCCGTTCCTTCCGGAGTTGAGGGAGGGTCTGCGCAAAGCCGCTCCGGAGGCGCGGGCGCGGCGGCTGCAGATCCTCGGGCTCCTCGGCTTCCCCGATTACGTCGAAGACCTCGTCTCGGCCCTCGACGACCCCTCGCCGCTCGTGGCGATGGTCGCCTTCCGCAACCTGGCGCGGCGGGAGCACCCCGCCTTCGCGCCGCTCCTTCTGGAGAAGCTTCCGCGCTTCGAAGACTTCAGCCACGACGCACTCGCGGCGTTGCTGGCCGGGGTCGGTTTCGAGGCGGCGGTCCCGCTCCGGCGCGCCCTCGCCGACGCCGGACGTCCGGCGTGGGTGCGAGCCGTGGCGGCGAAGGCGCTCGGGCGGCTCGGCGACGTCGCGGCGGCGGACCTCGCGGAGGACCTTCTCGAGGCGTGCCGGGACTCGGCCCTGACCCTCGCTGCACTCGAATTGATCGGGCGCGTGGGGGAAGAGCGCCATCGCGCCGCCGTGGAAGCCTGCCTCCGATCGCCGCAGGAGGAGGTGCGCCTGCACGCCGTCCGGGCACTCGGCTCGCTCGGTGGCGCGGGGGTGCGGGCGGCCCTCCGGCGCGCCCTCGACGACCCCTCGCCGTGGGTGGCCCTGGCGGCGGCGGAGCGCCTCAAGCAGATCGGGGCCGCCGACCTCCTCCGCGCCCTCGCCGCCTCCACGCATCCACGCACCGCCCTCTTCCAACAGGTGCTCACCGACAACAGCCTGGCTGCCTGAAGCATGAACACCGTCTTCTGGACGTTCCTCGCGGTCTTCCACGCCGTCGTCTTCACCTACTTCGTGGTGCTCAACACGTATTACCTCGTGATGAGCATCTTTGCCTTCCGCGCCCTTCGCCGGTACACGCGCCGCCTCACCTCCATCGACGTCGACGACCTCGTCGCCACGGCGGGCGCGCCGCCCGTGACGCTGATCGTGCCCGCCTATAATGAGGCGGAGACCATCGTCGCCTCGACCCGCTCGTTCCTCACGCTCCGCTATCCCGACTACGAGATCCTCATCGTCAACGACGGTTCGAAGGACGACACGCTGGAGGTGCTCCGCGAGGCTTACGACCTCATTCCGGCCCCGCGTTTCCCGCTGGCGCACCTCGAGACGGCGCCCGTGCGAGGGGCCTATCACAGCCGAACGCATCCGAACCTGTGGGTGCTCGACAAGGAGAACGGCAAGCGCGCCGACGCCATCAACGCGGGCATCAACCACTGCCGCACGCCGCTGCTGTGCATCGTCGATGCCGACGGGCTGCTCGAGCCCGACGCGCTCATCCGCGTGGCGCGTCCGTTCCTCGAAGATGAGCACACGGTGGCTTCCGGCGGCATCATCCGCATCGTCAACGGCTGCCGCGTCGAAGACGGCCTCGTGCGCGAAGCGCGCCTGCCCCGCAACCCGATCGCGCGCTTTCAGGTGCTCGAATACCTGCGGTCGTTCCTGGCCGGGCGCGTGGGCTGGGATGCGCTGAAGATCATGTTCCTCGTCTCCGGCGCGTTCGGGCTTTTCCGGCGCTCGCTCGTCGTCGAGGTGGGCGGGTTGGCGCCGGACAGCCTCGGCGAAGACCTCGAATTGACCGTGCGGCTCCACCGTCATTGCCGCGAGCGCGGCATCCCGTACGAGATCCACTTCGTCCCGGATCCCGTGGCGTGGACCGAAGCGCCGGAGACGCTGAAGGTGCTCGGACGGCAGCGCGACCGCTGGCAGCGCGGACTCATCGACACCATGATCCGGCACGTCCGGATGCTCTTCAATCCCCGGTACGGACGCATCGGACTCGTCGCCTATCCCTACTTTTTCTTCCTCGAAATGATCGGGCCGATCATCGAGTTCACGGGCTATCTCGTCTTCCTCACCGTCCTTGCGCTCGGCATCGCCTCGCTCCCGTTCGCGCTCCTGTTCCTCTTCGTCGCCGTGATGCTCGGCAGCGTGCTCTCGATCGCGGCGGTGGGCCTCGAAGAGCTCACCTTCCGCCGGTACACCCGCACCCGCGACCTCCTCCGGCTCTTCTGGCTGGCGTTTGCCGAAAACCTGGGCTACCGGCAGATCCTGACGTACTACCGGCTGCGCGGCACGATTTCGTATTTCCGCGGCCTCGACGGCTGGGGAGACATGGAACGCAAAGGCTTCGAAGAACCGTGACGCCCATGAACCGACGCCTCGCCCTCCTTTTGTGCGCCGCCCTCGCGGCCCCCGTCGCCGCCGCGCCGCGCGCCTCCGCCGACTCGACCGGCACGCCGCCGCGCGCGTGGGCTTTCTCGACCTTCGTCCAGTACGAATCGCTGAGTGAGGGACGCCCGGCCTGGCAAAGCCTGCACGCCTATGCCCGGCGGCGCTTCACGCGGGGCGCGCTCGTCGTCGAGGCGTTGAGCGCCCGCCGCTTCGACGCCCGGGACGAGGCGCTCGTCGCCGACGGATGGCTCGACCTGTGGCCCGGCGGCTATGCGAACGCGCGTCTGCAACTGGCTCCGACGCCTCGCTTCCTCCCGGCCGTCGAGGGGTACGCCGAGGTCTATCAGGGCGTGGGGCGATGGGAACTCGCGGCAAGCTTTCGGCAGCGCGCCTTCGCCGAAGAGCACGTCCGCACGTTCGGCTTCGCCGCCGCACTTTACGTGGGGGACTGGTACCTCCGCGCACGCGCCGCATGGACGCCGAGCCGGGGACGGGTCGGATGGGCGCAGACCGTCTCGGCTCGGCGGTACGGGGCGTCCCCGGAGACGTTCGTCGAGGTGCGGGGGGGGCGGGGACGCAGCGTGGAGGTCGTCGACGCGGGGCCCGTGCTCGTGTTCACGCAGACCTGGTTCGTCGCCGTCCGGGCGCAACGGTTCTTCGGCCCCACCTTCGGCCTCTCCGTCGCCGCCGCCTACAGCGACGACGACTTCTTCACCCGCCGCACCTTCGCGCTTGGCCTTCTGTCCCGGTGGTGAACCGGTCGGCGTCGCGCAGGGGCCGCGTCATAGCGGCGCGATGGACAGGAGGCGCACCGGCGCGCCCCACTGATAGATCGTCATCACGTCTTCCGGGCGCGCCTCGAACCGAACGCGCAGCCCGTCTTTTTGAAAGGCTTCTTCGAGATTGATCGGGAGATATTTCGCACCGTCGTCGGCGACGATGCCGAAAAAGCCGCCTTCGAGGTCGATGTGCTGGATGGTTCCGGTCATGGTCACCGTCTGCTTCGTTTCGTCCGGTTCCTCGTCTGGGATCGCGCCTCCGCACGCTGTCACGATCAGGAGCGCGGCCGAGGCGAGCCACGGGCCGAGGCGGCGGGTGCGTCCCGGACGTGCAGACGTCAAAGAGGGCCGTCGGGTTGCGCGAGGCGCGGCAGGCAGCCGCGTATGGGCCGGACGAGGCATGGGTCAGGTGCTCTTCGGGGCATCCTCGCCGCCGATGGACTCGCGCATGTGCGTATCCGCCTGAATGTTGCGGAGGTTGTAATAATCCATCACGCCGAGGTTGCCCTTCCGGAAGGCTTCGGCGATGGCTTTCGGCACCTCGGCCTCGGCGGCCACCACCTTGGCCCGCTGCTCCTCGACGGAGGCGCGCATCTCCTGCTCACGCGCGACGGCGGTGGCGCGGCGCTCTTCGGCCTTGGCGCGCGCGATCTTGAGGTCGGCCTCGGCCTGATCCGTCTGAAGCTTCGCGCCAATGTTTTCGCCCACGTCCACGTCGGCGATGTCGATGGAGAGGATCTCGAAGGCCGTGCCGGAGTCGAGGCCTTTCGAGAGCACGACCTTCGAGATCGAGTCCGGGTTTTCGAGCACCTCCTTGTGGGAGTTCGCCGAGCCGATGGTAGTCACGATGCCCTCGCCCACGCGCGCCAGGATGGTCTCCTCACCCGCGCCCCCGACGAGCCGCTCGATGTTCGCCCGAACGGTCACGCGGGCCAGCGCGCGCACCTGAATGCCGTCCTTCGCCATGGCCGTCACCGGCGGCGTCTCGATCACTTTCGGATTGACCGAGACCTGCACGGCCTCGAACACGTCGCGCCCGGCCAGGTCGATGGCGGCGGCCCGCTCGAAGTTCAGGTCGATGTTCGCCTTGTCCGCCGAGATGAGGGCGCGTATGACGTTCTCGACGTGCCCCCCGGCCAGATAGTGCGCCTCCAGTTCCGGCGTGCCTACATAGATTCCCGCTTTGTGCGCCGTGATCAGGGGACGGACGATCAGGTGCGGCGGCACTTTCCGCAGCCGCATCCCCACGAGGTCGCGCAAAAGCTTAAGCCGCACCCCCGAGAAGTACGCCGTAACCCAAAGACCCAGGGGGACGAAATACATGAAAATCATCAGGCCGAGCACGATCAGGACGATCACGAGCAGCCCGGTGGCGCCGATCAAGGTTTCCATGGATTTGGCCGTATGTGTGCGTATTCAAAAGTGGGCGGCTCATTGAGCGCTGCCCTTGCGATAGTTTCCGCTCTGCCCGCCCGTCTTGGCCAGCAGGTGAATGTCCGTGATGAGGATGGCCTTCGAGACCGACTTGCACATATCATAGATGGTCAGCGCCGCCACGGAGACGGCGGTCAGCGCTTCCATCTCCACACCCGTCGGCCCGACGCTTTTCGTATAGGCCCGCACGTCCACGGCGAGCGCGGTTTCGTTCAGCGAAAGCTCCACGTCCACGCCGCGCAACAGCACGTCGTGGCACAGGGGAATGAGCTTGCTCGTCTGCTTGGCGCCCATGATTCCGGCGATCTGCGCCAGCGTCAGCACGTCGCCTTTGCGGATCTTGTTCTCGGCCACCAGACGAAAGGCTTCTTCGCCCAGAATCACGCGCCCGACGGCTACCGCCGTGCGCACCGTGGATTGCTTGTCCGCCACGTCCACCATCTGCACGCCGCCCTGCGGATCGACGTGCGTCAGCGCCGGTACATCACTCATGGTTGAAAAAGGGATTGAGGGTTCGACATCACAGCCATCTCTCGGGGGGAACGTCTGAAGATAGGCGCATGTTGCGCGAAGGGCAAGCCGCCGCCGACGTTCGTGCGCCCGAACGTCGGTGCGCGAAGGAGGGGCCGGCGTTCCGGACGAAGTGCTTATCCGCCGATCAGGATCATGGGGCGGTTTTTGGACTGCGCCAGCTCGTGCATGCCCGCGTGTGCGGCCTTCTTCCGGAGCACGGCGGCGCGGATGATCTCGCCGAGCGCCTCGTCCGACGCGCCGGCGCGGAGGGCGTCGCGGAGGCTGACCTCGGCGCGTCCGAACAGGCACACTTTCAGATGCCCGTCGGCGGTCAGACGCAGCCGGTTGCACGAGGCGCAGAAGTCCTCGCTCATGGACGTGATGAAGCCGACCCGCCCGCGAAAACCGGGCACGCGGTATGTTTTCGACGTGTCGTTCGGCCCGTCGGCCAGGCGCTCCAGCTTCGGAAAACGCGCCTCGATCCGCTCGATCATCTCGCGATAGGGCATGAAGCGCCCGTCGTTCCACCCGTTGCCGTCGAAGGGCATGTATTCGATGAAGCGCACTTCGAGGGGCCGGCGCTCGGTCATCGCCGCGAAGTCTGCCAGCTCATCGTCGTTGAAGCCGCGCATGACCACGCAGTTGATCTTCACCGGATCATAGCCCGCCGCCTCCGCCGCGTCGATGGCGCGCAGGACGACGTCGAAGCCGTCTCGCCTCGTGATGAACGCGAACCGTTCCGGGCGGAGCGTGTCGAGGCTGATGTTGAGGAGGGTGACCCCGGCGGCGCGGAGACGCGGGAGCTTCTTCGAAAGGAGCAGGCCGTTCGTCGTGAGCGCGAGGGTCTTCAGCCCGGGCAGCGCGCCGAGCCCCTCCACGAGGTCCTCGACGCCCTTGCGCACGAGCGGCTCGCCGCCGGTCAGCCGGATCTTCTCGACGCCCGCCTCGACGAACAGCCGCGCCAGGTGGAGGATCTCTTCGAACGTGAGGATCTCGTCGCGCGGGCGAAGCGGCACGCCCTCCTCCGGCATACAGTACCGGCAGCGCAGATTGCACCGCTCCGTCAGCGCGATGCGGAGGTACGTGTGGCGGCGGCCAAAGGTATCGGTGAGCAGATCCGGCATGACGTCCTTTTAAGAGCAAGCGGCGCGGTTGTTCTGTCCCGAACGGGAAGTTTGCGCCAAAACGCGACGGTCACTCTCGGGCGTAGATCTTCTTTCCCCCGAGATACGTCGCCACGACCTCCGTTTCGAGGATCTCGGGGGCGGGGACGGTCATGATGTCTTTCGAGAGGATGACGAAGTCGGCCCGTTTGCCGGGTTCGAGCGAGCCGAGCGAGGCTTCCTGAAACGCGGCGTACGCGGCGTCGCGGGTGAAGGCGCGGAGCGTCTCCTCGCGCGTGAGGCGCTGTTCGGGCTGCCATCCGCCCTCGGGCCACCCCTCGGCGTCCTGACGCGTGACGGCGGCATAGAAGCCGAGCAGCGGATCGACGCGCTCGACCGGGAAGTCGGAGCCAAAGGCAAGCACGGCGCCCTGATCGAGGAAGGTGCGCCACGCATACGCGCCCCGGACGCGCTCCGGTCCGAGGCGATCCTCGGCCCAGTACATGTCGCTCGTGGCGTGCGTCGGCTGCATGGAAGCGATGACGCCGAGCGTGACGAAGCGCGGGAAGTCCTCCGGCGCGACGACCTGCGCGTGCTCGATGCGGTGGCGTTCGTCCGGCGCGACGCCCGCCGCCTCATAGCCGTCGAGCGTGACGCGGTTGCCCCGGTCGCCGATGGCATGCGTGTTCACCTGATAGCCGCACGCGAGCGCGGCGCGCACGTCTTCGGTGAACGCCTCGGGCGTGTGCATGAGCAACCCCCGATTGCCGGGATCGTCCGAATAGTCTTCGAGGAGCGCCGCGCCCCGGCTGCCGAGTGCGCCGTCCATGTAAAACTTGACCGCGCGCACCGTGAGCTTGCCGCCGTAGTCGAGGAGGGGATCGTTGCAGAAGGCGTCGAACGTTTCGCCGCGTCCGCCGACCATGGCGTAGACGCGGAGGTCGAAGCGGTCCTCGTCGATGGCGCGCCGGTAGCGTTCGACGGTGGCGCGGTCGACGCCGGCTTCGTGGACGCTCGTCAGTCCGAAGCGCTTCGTCTCGTCGATGGCGCGGCGGAGGGCCTCGTCGAGCTGTTCGTCCGTCAGCGGCGGCACGTGCCGCCCCACGATGCCCATCGCGGCATCGACGAAGACGCCGGTGGGTTCGCCGCGCGCGTCCCGGCGGATGGAGCCGCCTTCGGGGTCGGGCATCTCGCGCAGCCGCTCCAGCCCCACCGCCCGGAGCGCCGCCGTGTTCGCCCACGCCGCGTGCCCGTCGATGCGTCGGAGCCACACCGGACGCTCGGGGAACACGTCGTCGAGGTCGTACCGCGTGGGAAAGTCTTTCTCCGGCCAGTCGTTCTGATCCCACCCGCGCCCGGTCAGCCATGCGTCTTCCGGCAGCGTTTCTTCGAACGCCTTGAGCCGCTCGATCACCTCCTCCTTCGACGTCGTGCCCACCAGGTCGGCCTGCATCATGCTCACGCCGAGGCCCATCAGGTGCGCGTGCGCGTCGATCAGGCCGGGCACGACCGCGCGTCCCTCCGCGTCGAGGCGCCCGGCGTCGGGATGCGCCGCCAGCACCTCCTCCTCCGCACCCACCATCACGATGCGCCCGTCCTTCACCGCCATGGCCTCCGCCGTGGGCTGCGCCGGGTTGGCCGTATAGATGCGGGCGTTGTGAAGGACGAGGGTGTTTTCCTCCTTCGGCGCGGAATCACACGCCGAAAGCGCCGCGACCATCACGAGACTCATCAGGATCGCGGGACAGACAGACAGATTCATGGGGTTGCTCTCGAAAAGTGGGGGGAAGGGGGAATATACGGCGCGGGGCGGTTCGGCGGCGGGTCAATCCTTCGGCTCCTCGGCCCGCTTCTCCACCCACAGCGTCACCGGCCCTTCGTTGACGAGATGCACGTTCATCATCGCGCCGAAGACGCCGGTGGGCACGGGCTTGCCGAGGTGGTCGGCGAGGAGGCGGGTGAAAAGCTCGTAGAGCGGCTCCGCCTTTTCGGGCAGCGCCGAGGCGACGAACGAGGGCCGGTTGCCCTTGCGCGCGTCGCCGTAGAGGGTGAATTGAGAGACGACGAGCGCCTCGCCGCCGACCTCGCGCACGGAGCGATTCATGCGGCCCTCGTCGTCGGGAAAGATGCGGAGGCCGGCGCACTTTTTGGCGAGCCACGCCGCTTCTTTCTCCGTATCCGTGCGGTGCACCCCGAGGAGGATCAGCAGCCCTCGCCCGATGCGGCCGACGACCGCGCCGTCCACTTCCACAAATGCTTCGCTGACGCGCTGAACCAGAGCCACCATCTCGCGCTCCTGTCGTTTTCGTTAAGGGGGGAACCGTTCACTCCTCGCCGAGACGGGCGCGAAGATACGCGGCCAGCTCTCGAAGCGCCCGCCCCCGATGGCTGACGGCGTTCTTCTCCGTCGGGCTGAGTTCGGCAAAGGTGCGTGTTTCGCCCTCGGGCACGAAGAGCGCGTCGTAGCCGAAGCCGCCCGCGCCGCGCGCTTCTTCGAGGATGCGTCCCGGGCATACCCCTTCGAAAAAGCGCACCGCGCCGTCTTCGGCGAAGGCGACCACGGTCCGAAAACGCGCCGAGCGGTCGGAAGCGCCGGACAGTTCGCGGAGGAGCTTCGCGCGGTTGGCGGCGTCGTCGGCGTCGGGGCCGGCGAAGCGCGCCGAGTGGACGCCGGGCCGCCCGTCGAGGGCCGTCACTTCGAGGCCGGTGTCGTCGGCGAGGGCGGGCAGACCGGTGTGCCGGTGGAGCGCGAGCGCCTTCTTCCGGGCGTTGCCCTCCAGCGTCGGCGCGTCCTCGATCACCTCCGGCGCGTCTTCGAACGCCGCCGCCGTGCGCAGCGTCACCGGCAATCCCGCCAGCAAGGCCCGCAACTCGCGCACCTTGCCGGGGTTGCGCGTGGCCAGCACGATTTCCTGCAATTCTTTCATGGACTTGCGGTGAGCTTCGGTTCGACGTCGGAGCCATAAAAAACGGCTCTGCCGTAACAATTCCGCACGCGCCGCCGTAGTCGTCCGTGAATTTTAAACATAAACCTTTTCATTAGCCCTGAGGGAGGGTCGCTATGAAAAAGCTCACTCGCGCGCCATCGGGCGCGGCGCTATTCCTGTTCCTTTTCGCTGCTTTCGTGCTCGTTTCAACACCATCCGCCCAGGCGCAAAACGCCTTCGACAATCGGAGCGAAACGTGGTGGAACAACCTCGAAAAGCAAGTTGCGCAGTCGCTCGATTCCCCCATCGAACAGATCCGGGACGAGTCGCTCCAGAACGTCATCTTCTTCTCGACGAACTACGGCGATCGCGTCGATTTTACGTATGCCGTGGACAAAATCTATGATATTTACGAGCATGCGCCGCTCGAAGCGCGCCGTACGCTGGCGCTCGTGGCGCTCCATGCCATCGGCAACGAGTACGCCATGCAGCGCCTGAGCAGAGCCGTTGAGACGGAATCCTCCATGCGCATTCAGAAACTGGCTCAGGCCGTTCTCGCCGACTTTTACGGGAAGCGCACCATCTAAGCGTCAGGCCCGCTGTTTTTCTCATCCGGAGCGGTCCCTTCTGGCGGGCGCACCGTCGTCCCCCGGGCTGCTCCGGTTGAGGAAGACCGGGAAACCTTCACGAAGGCACATTGTTTTTCGCAATGTGCCTTATTATATTATAAGGCTGTTTCAATAACCCAGTAGCACACAGGAGGGATTCGTCTTGCCGGTAGGAATCAAAGTTCGGGACAACGAGTCGATCGACCGCGCTCTGCGACGTTTCAAGCGCGCCGTCAACCGCAGCCGCGTGCTGCGCATTTACCGCGCGAACATGGCCTACACGAAGCCGTCGGAAGAGCGGCGTCTGGCCCGTGAGAAAGCGGCTCGCAACTCTCGGAAACGCTCGCGATACTAAAGCACGTTCCGGATCTCCGGAAGCTTCGGAACGCGCGACCTGCTCCGGCAGGTGTGCGCACATAGATTTGCGTTTCTCGCAAAGGCGATCTCTGCCCGGAGGTCGCCTTTTTGTGTGATCCCGCTCCACGAGCGGAGCGCGCTCCGGCGGCATGCGACGCGGCGACCTCTCACGAACCATGAGGCGCCGAAAAATAGGTCCTACATAACCGCATACTTGCGCATTCATTTCATAGATATTATAATTTGGGCGACGCTCGTTTGTGGTTTGCGAGACGCGGGATAGGGCTATTGAAGGGGGAAAGCCGACAACTAATCCCTGAGTGGCAGGAAGATTCAGATTCTTTTTGCGAGAATCGTTGTTTGGGGCGTTCTCATAGATTACGTATGGTCGTCGTCAATAGTTCGGAAGAGCCTCGTTTGTGAAATCGTGTGCGCGTCGTGTGTTTGCCGCGCGTATATTTATTCTGATTGCTCCTTTCTACGCGCTTGACTCGCAGCGCTTCCTCTGTTCTAGGGATCGAATCCATCATCCCGGGCAGACAGGGTTCTCGGCCCCATGATTTTTTTGGTACACCTGTATGAATTACTCTTTTTTCCCTCCCGGTCTCTTCCGGATCTCGACGCGTGCCTTCCGTTCCTCTGTTCGGATGCTTTGTCTCGTCCTTTCCCTTGCTGCTCTTCATCCCGCGGCAGCGCAGTTCACCGACGTTTCTTCGACGGCGGGCATTACCCTGGTGCATAGTCATACGGCCAATGCTCCCGACTACAGCATCGGAACGGGCGCGGCCTGGTTCGATTACGACAACGACGGCGACCTCGATTTGTACGTGACGATGCGGCAGGGCGCCAACGTGCTCTATGAAAACGATGGCCGCGGCGGCTTCGTCGACGTGGCCCCTGCCGTCGGGGCGGAGGACGCCGCGCACGACGGCGCGGGGGTCGCCGTGGCCGACTTCGACAACGACGGCGACCTCGACCTCTTCCTGGCCAACTCGCTCGAAGACGTCCTGCTCCGCAACGAACTCATCGAGTCCGGAACCGCCGTGTTCACGGACATCACCGTCGGCTCCGGCATCGTGGGCGATGAACGGGGCTCCTCGGCTTCCTGGGGCGATTATGACGGCGACGGCTTCCTCGACCTCTACGTCGCGCATCACGAGCCGATGAGCGTCAGTGTCGGAAATACCCAGGACCACCTCTACCACAACAACGGCGACGGAACCTTCACCAACGTCTCCTATCTGCTCGCCGGCGACGCCGACGGCAGCGGCGCCGACGACACGAAAGGCTACGGCTTCATCGCGGCGTGGACCGACTATGACGACGACGGCGACCTCGATCTCTACCTGATGAACGACTGTCCCTTCTATCCGGAAGGCAACAAACTCTGGCGAAACGACGGCGGCCTCGACCCCGAAAATTGGCTTTTCACCGAGGTCAGCGCCGACCTCGGAGCCGACCAGTGCGCAAACGCCATGGGTATCGCCGTGGGAGACTACAACCGCGACGGACGCTGGGACTATTATTTCACCAACATCGGGAGCGCCTATCTCCTTCGAAACGACGGCGGCTTCCTCACCGACGCGACTGCCGAGGCGGGCGTCTTCGAAGATCTCGAACCCGGCACCGGGAAGGTCCGCATCACGTGGGGCGCGATCTTCTTTGATTATGACCTCGATACATGGCAAGACCTGGTCGTAGCCGCCGGCGTCATCTCCAAGAGCAGCGAGACCGATCCCCAGCCGAACATTCTCTATCACAACGACGGCAACGGGGTGACGTTCACGAACGTCTCTGTCGGCAGCGGCATCGAGGACGAGCGACGAAGCCGCACCATCGTGATGGGCGATTATGATGGCGACGGCGACCCGGACCTGTTTTACGTCAACTATGGAGAGCCCGTCGTCCTCGTGCGCAATGATATCGACAACGGCAACCACTGGCTCATCCTCGATCTGGAGGGTGTGGCCGGCAACCGGGACGGCGTGGGGGCCCGCATCCGCGTGCGCACGCCCGACGGCGTAGATCAGTACTGGGAGATGCGGAGCGGCTCCAGCCTCGGCGGCGGCGACGACCTGGCCGCCTATTTCGGCCTGGGCGCAAATGCCTCCGTGGACGAGATCGAGATCCGATGGCCCTCCGGCATCGTGCAGACGCTCACCGGCGTGGCCGCCGACCAGCGCATGACCGTCGTCGAGAGCGGGCTCCGCGTGGTCATGATTCCACAGGCCGTGCCCCTCGAAATACCGGCGGAGGGCGGCTCCTTCACCTATACCCTCGTGCTCGAAAACCACACCGACATGACGCAGACCTTCGATGCGTGGGTAAACCTGACCGGTCCCGGCGGCGTCAACATTACGCGCGGCCCCGTGCCCGTCACGCTCGATCCCGGCGCGACGACGAGCAAGGATCTTTCTCAGACTGTGCCCGCAAGCGCTGCGGCGGGCGCCTACACGATGACCGGCTATGCCGGCGCTTTCCCCATTGCCGAGCAGTCCGACGCCTTCTCCTTCACGAAGGCGGAAGCGGCGGCCGCGACCCAACCCCCAGGCGCGTGGACGTCAACCTTCGAGGCCGCCTTCGGCAAAACGGCGGGCGCGCGCCTTCCGGCGCCCTCTACGATGACCCTCGAGCCCAATTTCCCCAACCCCTTCAACCCGGTCACGCGGATCCCGTTCAGCTTGCCCGAAGCCATGCGCGTTCGCCTGAGGGTCTACGACGCGCTCGGGCGCGCGGTGGCGGTCCTCGTCGATGAGGAGCGTGCGGCGGGTCGTCATGCCGTCGTATGGGATGCCGCCGGGCGCCCCACCGGCTCGTACTTCTTCCGCCTTGAAGCCGGAGGAAACACGTTTGTGCGGGCGGCGCTGTTGATGAAGTGAACGCGGGGTCAGCTTTCCTGCCGCCCGATCCGCATGTGGAGTTCGATCTCTTCGCCTTCGCGGATCACCCCGAAGCGCACGCGGTCGCCGGGGCGAAAATCATAGAGGCGCGCCACGAAGTCCGTCTGATTGTCCACCGCTTCGCCCTCGACCGAGACGATGACGTCGTACGGCTGGAAGCCTGCCTTTTCCGCAGGAGAGCCGGGATCGACGTCGTCCACGATCACGCCGTGCGCTACCGGCAGCGAGAGCGCGCGGGCAATGCGCGGGTTGACGTTCACGCCCACGAGGCCGGTATAGTATGACCGGTCCACGAAGCCTTTCTCTTTCAATTCTTCCACCACGCGCCGCACCTTGCCCGCCGGCACGGCGAAGCCGATTCCTACGGATCCGCCCGTCTGGCTATAGATGGCCGTGTTGACGCCGATGACCTCGCCGAGCGCATTGACGAGCGGTCCGCCCGAGTTGCCCCGGTTGATGGCCGCGTCGGTCTGGATCATGTCCCGATAGAGGCGGCCTTCCTGCGGCTGGAGGTCCCGCCCGACGGCGCTGACGACGCCGACGGTGACCGTCGGGTCGGCGGCTTCGAAGAGGCCGAAAGGATTGCCGAGGGCGATGACCCATTCGCCCACGAGCGGGCGCTCTCCCTCGGCGAAGCTGAGGTACGGCAGGGGGGTCTCCGGCTCGACCTTGAGCAGCGCGATGTCGGTGGCCGGGTCCGAGCCGATGAGCCGGGCCTCCCGCACGTCTCCGTCGGGGAAGGCGACGGAGATCTGTGTGGCGTGGCCGGCCACGTGATCGTTCGTGACGATGTAGCCGTCGGCGGAGATGACGAAGCCGGAGCCGAGGCTCTGCACCTGCCGCTGCATCACGCGCGAGCGGCGGCGTCCGAAAAAGAACTCATAGAAGGGGTCGGCGAAGGGGTCGGCCACGCGCACCCGCTCTACGGCCGTCACGTTGACGCTGACGACCGCCGGGGCGACCACCTCGACGGCCCGCGTGATGGCCGTCCGCCGGGAGCGCTCGAGCGTGTCGCCGGGCGCCTCCGCCTCCGGCGCGACCGTCACCCGCTGCGGCGGGGGCGCCTCCGCCTGCTGCGACCGGGCCCGCGGCTCACATCCGAAGAGAACGCTCGATAAAGCCAGAAGAAGGAAGAGACGGTTCATAAGCGCAGAGGTTTGGTATCGGGCCGGAGGCTGCCGCGCTCCCTCGACCTGCGCCCGTCATACGGGAGCGGCCGACAGGGGTTTCTGCACCCGGCATCGCCTCCATGCGCCTCCGCCTCGCGCGCCGCCGATTTCGTGGCGACGCCCGCTAAAGGACGTGTTCGCTCCGTCGATACTTGCGATACCTGCCGTCCCACTCTCTGTATTGACCGATTGATCCCATCATGAAACGACTGTTCTTGTTGACGCTGCCTCTGATCGCGCTGAGCCTCTACGGCGTCGGTTGCGATGCCTTCAAGCCCGACGAAACGGCCCCCACCGGCGGCGTCGTGACGCTCATCGGACAAGTGCTCAACGACCAGACCAACAACCCGGTCCCCGGCGCCTTCGTGACCGTCAAGCCCCAGAACTTGCTCGTCGAGGCGGACGAAGAGGGACGGTATCGCATCGACGTGGAAATCGACAGCACGATGGACGTGCAGGTTTTTGCCGAGAAGGAGGGCTTCGCCGAGCAGTCCGTCACCGTGCTGGCGCTGGCCGGACGAGAAGTGGACGTGCCCACGCTCCGCATCGTGCAACTCCTCGAAGACGAGCCCATCTCGGGACTTGCTTCGAACATTCTTCTGCTCCAGCAATCCGCCTCGAGCATCGGCGTCAAGGAGAGCGGTTCGCAGGAGGTGGCGAAAATCACGTTCCAGGTGGCCGACTCTCTCGGGCGGCCCGTCATCCTCGACAATACGACGCTCGTGCATTTCTCGCTCGGCGTTCAACCGGGCGGAGGCGAGTTCATTTTTCCGGAAAATGCCCCGACGGACAACAACGGTCTGGCGACGGTCAACCTTTCGAGCGGCACCAAGGCGGGCATCGTGCAGATCGTCGCTGAGGCGAACGTGGACGGGCGCACGATCCGCTCGCTCCCGGTGGCGGTGGCCATCCACGGCGGGTTGCCCGATCAGGACCACTTCAGCATCGGTCCCGCCCGCTTCAACTTCCCCGGCCTGAACACCTTCGGCCTGACCAACACCATCAGCGTGATCGTCGGCGACAAGTACAGCAATCCCGTCAAGCCCGGCACCTCGGTCTCGTTCTCCACCACCCACGGCATCATCGAAGGCGCTGCACAGACCGACGACACCGGGCGCGGGAGCGTCGCTCTGATCTCCGCCAATCCGGTTCCCCCCGACGGCATTGCGCTCATCACGGCGGTGACGGCGGACGAGAACCAGCAGGACGTCATCGGGCAGACGCCGGTCATCTTCTCCGGCGTGCCGGTGATTACGGTCTCTCCGGCCGAGGCAAAACTCGACCAGACCTATACCCTCACCGTTGCCGATCAGAACGGCAACCCGCTCGCGGAAGGCACCGTCATCAGCGTCAAGGCCGAAGGCACCAAGGTGAAAGCCGTCGGCAACACGAGCGTCATCCTCGACGACTCGGCGTTCCTTGGCGGCAATGCGTATGAGAACGTCTTGCGAGGCCCCGGCATCACCGAGTTCACCTTCGTCGTCGTTCCCGACCTCACGCTCGACGAGGAAGGTTCGCCTGAAGTCGAGTCGGTCACGATCAAGATCTCCGGTCCCAACGGAACGCTCGAGATCGTCCTGACCTCCGCCGGCGAAGCCTCGGCGCGGACCGAAGGCGCGACCATCGAGCGCCTCGGCCATGGCGTCATCCGGGCGCGCGCGACCGACTATTAGGCCCTTCGCACATTTTTGCGCCGGAAAGAGCCGGTTCGACCTCGGGGTCGGGCCGGCTCTTTTCCTGGGCCATGGCTTCCTCCGGTTGGGTCCGGGGCGCCTGCCGCGCGTCGGAACGACGGGGAACCCGGAGACCGGGTGTGCGTGAGTCTGCGCTTCCGTATCTTCGGCTTTCTTCCCGGTTTTCTCGTCTCCGCATGCCTTTTCGGATCCTTTTTGCCTTCGTGCTCGCGCTGTCTGTGGCGGGGTTTGCCCGGGCGCAGAACGGCCGCGTCCCTTCCGCTCCGGTGCCGGAGATGACGGACGGCGGCGCGGTGCGGATGCCGGCGTGGCGCCGGCGCGCGCTTCTGCGCAAAGACAGCCTGTGGGCCGAGGCGCTGCGCATCCATTTCAACGCCCTCGTGATGGACGGCCACGTGGACACGCCGTCGCTCATGCTCCGGGGCTATGACTTCGGCAAGCGGCATCGGAGCTTCGAGGGGCACGTGGATCTGCCGCGTATGTTCGAGGGCGGGCTGGACGCGCCTTTCTTCTCGATCTACGTGCCGGCGGCGCTCGGCGAGGGGAAGCGCGCCACGGACCGCGCCCGCGCGCTCATCGCCGAGGTCAAGCGGCAGGCGGCAGCCCATGCCGACAGCGTGGCGATGGCCTATTCGGCGGCGGACGTGCGGCGCATCACGCGCAGCGGAAGGAAAGCCCTGCTCCTCGGTCTCGAAGGCGGGCACGCGCTCGCCGGATCGACGGACGTGCTCCGCGAACTCTACGAGGCCGGCATCCGGTACGTCACGCTCACCCACGTGAACACGAACGGGTGGGCCGACGCCTCGCAGACGCCGTCAAGATGGGACGGGCTCAACGACCTCGGGCGGCGGATGGTCCGCGCCATGAATCGCCTGGGCGTCCTCGTCGACCTCTCCCACGCCTCCGACGCCGCGTTTTACGATGCCCTGGCCGTCTCCGAAGCGCCGGTCATTCTCTCGCACTCCTCGACGCGGGCGCTCACCGACGTGGTGCGCAACGTGGACGACGACATGCTCCGGGCGCTGGCCGCCCACGGCGGTGTGGTCATGATCAACTTTTACGAGCCGATGGTCAACCGGAGCCTCACGCCCGACGTGATGGACGAGGTCTACCGGCGGCTCGGCGGGCGGACGGGGGATCTCCGGCGGCTCTGGGCCACCGTCTTTGCCGTGCGGCAGGAGCGCGGCCTCCCGCCTGCCGGCCTCGACGACGTCCTCGCCCACATCGACCATGCCGTGCGTGTGGCCGGCATCGACCACGTCGCGCTCGGCTCCGACTTCGACGGCGCCCGTATGCCTGCCGGTCTCGACGACGTGACGCGCCTGCCGTGGATCACCTATGCCCTGCTCCGGCGAGGATATTCGGAGGAAGAGGTTTACAAGCTTCTTGGCGGAAACACGCTGCGCGCGCTCGAGGCGGCCGAACGTGTGGCAAAATTACCCCCCTGAGCCTCCTTGTTTTTTTTGATGAAAATAATTGTGATTAATTAATTTATGGTGTGTATTAAGGATTCTTTATCCACCATTTCTTCGCCCATATCCCTTTTATGAGGCTGTAAATTGCCCTTGCAAATTCACTCAAAAAATTAAACCTTTGCGCCAGGAGAGGGCTCCGACGTCTCCCCGGGATTCCTCTCGGCGCATGTCCCCTTAATCAGCATTCGGCGGCCCTGCCAGGCCTGACTGTCGATTAAAGCTACCACGCTTACACCCGTGCCGGTGTGGTGCCCGGGTGTTTGTTACCTTAACGTTAACTCATGTTAAGCCATTCGCGGAGGACTTCATGAAGCATTCTGTCACCAAGCGACTATTCGGCTTCGTCCTGGCGGCCTTCCTGACCGGAAGCGCCTTTGCTCAGGGCGTAACTACGGCGTCGATGCGCGGCGTCGTGACCGACCCCAACGGCGCCACCCTGCCCGGCGCCAACGTCGTGGCGGTTCACCTGCCCTCGGGTTCCGAGTACGGCACGGCCACCAACGTCGACGGCGCCTACAACCTGCGCAACATGCGCGTGGGCGGTCCTTATCGCGTGACCGTCACGTTCGTCGGTTTCGAGGACTACGTTCGGGAAGGCATCATGCTGAGCCTGGGCGAGACCTATCGGCTCGACGTCACCCTCCAGGAGAACGCCGTTGAACTGGCGGAGATCGAAGTCGTCGCCGGCGGCATTTTCGATTCCGAACGCACGGGCGTGGCCACCACCATCGACGAGACCAAGCTGGAGATCATGCCGACCATTGGTCGGGACCTGGCCGACTTCACGCGTCTGACGCCTCAGGCCTACGTCGAGAATGACGACGATGACGGGCCGGCCATCTCCATTGCCGGACAGAACAACCGCTTCAACTCGATCTTCATCGACGGCGCGGTCAACAACGACGTCTTCGGCCTTTCGGCCCAGGGCACCAACGGCGGGCAGACCGGCTCGACGCCGATCTCCATCGACGCCATCGAGGAGTTCCAGATCGCCATCTCGCCCTTCGACGTGACGCAGAGCGGCTTCACCGGCGGCGCGATCAACGCCATCACGCGCAGCGGCACGAACAACTTCGAAGGCTCGGTTTACTACTTCCTTCGCAACCAGAACCTCGTGGGCAAGACGCCGCCGGCGCTTCTCGGCCCGGGCGATCCCCGCGAGAAGCTGCCCGAGTTCAGCAACAACCGCTACGGCTTCCGCTTCGGCGGCCCGATCATCAAGAACAAGCTGTTCTTCTTCACCAACGTCGAGATCCTGCGTTCCGAGACCCCGGCGCCTTTCGACGTCTCCTATGTGGGAGACTCGGGCGGTCGGCTGGGCGATCTGCGGCAGGCCCTGATCGACATCGCAGGCTATGACCCCGGCGACTTCGGCGACAAGGCCTCCAAGCTCGACGACGACAAGATCCTCGTCAAGCTCGACTGGAACATCAGCCGCAACCACAAGCTGAGCGCGCGGCACAGCTACGCGAAGGCCGACAACATCGACGCTTTCCAGAGCAACACGAACAACATCAACTTCTCCAATAACTCGGAGGTCTTCCCGAACCGCACGAACTCGAGCGCCCTCGAACTCAACAGCACCTTCGGGAACAACTATGCCAACAAGCTGATCCTCGGCTATACGCGCGTCCGGGACGACCGGGGCTTTGCCGGCGATCCGTTCCCGACGGTCGACATCAACGACGGCAGCGGAGAGATCCACTTCGGTTCGGAGCCGTTCTCGACGGCGAACATCCTGAACCAGGATATCTTCACCATCACGAACAACTTCAACATCTTCAAGGGCAACCACACGATCACGATCGGGACGCACAACGAGTTCTATTCGATCGACAACCTGTTCATCCCGCGCAATTTCGGGACGTACGAGTACGACAGCTTCGACGACTTCATGCAGTCGCTCTGTGCCTCGGGCGGCGGCAGTTCGTCGGCGTGCGCGCCGTACGGCCCGAACCCGCAGCCGGTGGCTCCGCGCATCTACCAGCGCGGCTACTCGCTCGTCGACGGCATCGCCGGAGACGGCACGAAGGCCATCGGCGCGTTCGACGCCTTCCAGCTCGGCTTTTATGCCCAGGACGAGTACCAGGTCAACGAGCGGCTCCGCGTGACGGGCGGCCTGCGCGTGGACGTGCCGAAGGTCACCACCACGCCGCGCCACGCGCCGGACGTCTTCGACACGACGATCCCGGCCGTCTCGGCGAAGTACGACCTGAAGGGCGCCCGCCCCGGCAAAACCCCGGCGGCGGCGCTCTACCTCTCACCGCGCGTTGGGTTCAACTATGACCTGACGGGGGAACGCTTCGCGCAGGTGCGCGGCGGCGTGGGGGTCTTCACCGGGCGTGTCCCGTTTGTCTGGCCCGGTAGCATGTTCCTCAACAACGGCACCAACTCGGGCTTCGTCTTCCGCTTCGGCGGGCGCTTCCCCGACGGCTCGCCGATCCCGTTCGTGCCGGACATTCAGCAGCAGTTCACCGGCGCCGACTTCGGGCAGAGCGACATCCCGAGCGGGCGGCTGGAGATCTTTGAGAAAGACTTCCGCTACCCCCGCGTCTTCCGGACCAGCTTCGGCCTCGATTATGAACTGCCCCACGGCGTGATCGCCACGCTCGAAGCGCAGTACACGAAGACCATCAGCGGCGTCAGCGTGCGCAACGTCAACCTCAACCCCGACGCCGTCACATTGACCGACGGCCCCGGCGCGCGGCCGGTCTACTTCGGCGACAACATCGAGCTCGACCCGCGCTACAGCGCCATCCACGTGGTAGGCAATACCAGCAAGGGCTACACCTACGACGTTACGGTGCACCTGCGCAAGCAGTTTGACGACCTCTTCGCCAAGGGCGACGCCCTGCTGCTCGACGCCTCGTACACCTACGGCGACGCCTACGTGGTCAACGACGGCACCTCGTCGCAGATCAACACGCTCTGGCGCAGCATGGAGGTGGCCGATTATCTGCCGAACAACCTGCGGCAGACGCGCTCGGACTTCTCCATCGGGCATCGCATCCTTGCCTCGGTGGTCTTCAAGAAGCATTTCCTGAACAACCTCGCCACGACGATCTCGCTCTTCTACACGGGCGAGAGTGGACGGCCGTTCAACTACACCATCGACAACAGCGACGCGCTCATCGGAGCGCCGGGCTTCCGCGACTTCGGCCTGTTCTACGTGCCGAACAGCGCCAGCGAACTGACCGGCCTCAGCCCCGAAGATGCCGCCGCACTCGACCGCTTCATCGAGAGCAGCGACTACCTCAAGAGCCGTCGCGGCAAGTTCGCCGAGCGCAACGGCAGCCGCCTGCCCTTCGAGAACATTCTCGACCTCAAGCTCGCGCAGGAAGTGTTCGGCAACATCGCCGGGCGCAAACAGAAGTTTGAGATCACCCTCGACATCTTCAACTTCACCAACCTGCTCAACAGCGACTGGGGCCGGCGGTACAACAAGTTCACGAGCAGCAGCAACGGCGGCTTCGAACTGGTGGAGTTCCGCGGCTTCCGCGACCCGGACAAGGGCGACCTGACGCCGACCTACCGGCTCGAGTTCGACCCCGAACGTACGCCGACCGAAGAGAAGTTCTTTGACACGCTCGTCAAGGACTTCGGCACGTTCAGCTCGCGCTGGTTCATGCAGCTCGGCTTCCGGTACACGTTCTGACGCGGAGCCGCCTTGCTTCGAAAAAGCCTCGCTCCGGTTCGCCGGGGCGAGGCTTTTTCATGCGTCTCGGCGCGCGCGCGTCGCACCCTCGAGCAACCGGTCCACGGCGGCGACGGCCGTGCGCAGGCGCGCTTCGAGCGGGCCGGCGACCGTCACCACCGGCACGCCGCGTCGCGCCAGCTCCGCCTCGAACCGTCGTTGCAAAAGCTCGCGCACCTCGGGGCTCTCACGCTGGCCGGGGTCCGGCGTCCACGGGATGTCGGCGGCGGCGAGCAGATAGAGGTCGCCGTGGCGCGCATACGAAGCCTCGACGATCCAGGCAGGGCAATGGCCGAAATAATGCGCGTTGTAGACGCACGAGGAAACGAGATCGGTGTCGAGGAAGAGCACGCGGCGCGCCTTCGGCAGAAGCGCCGCCTCCGCCGCGAGGTGACCGCGCGCGATGGCCTCCACGTCCGACGCCTCGGGCAGCCGTCCCTTCGCCTCGACGAACAGGCGCACGTACTCCGGCGCCCAGACCGTCCCGTAATGCTCGGCCAGCCGCTGCGCCAGGGTCGTCTTGCCCGTGGATTCCGCCCCGGTGAGCACCACCCGTTTCACATCGTTTTTCTCCATGCGAAATACCCCATCGTGGCCAGCACCAGGTAGGCGGCAAAAAGCAACGTGGTCAGATACAAGCCCTTGTACAGATAAACACCCACGTACAGCGCATCGACGGCGATCCAGACGAGCCAGTTCTCGAGGATCTTCTTCGAGGTGAGCCACTGCCCGACGAGGCTCCCCACCGTCGTCGCCGAGTCCCAGTAAGGCAGGCTGGCGTCCGTATGGTGCGACAGCGCATAGCCCATCGCCGCCGTGCCCGCGACGGCGACGAGCGCCAGCGTGAGGCTCTGCCGCCGGGTGACGTGAATCACCCGGGCCTGCGCGTGTGCCTCGCCGCCGTGAAGCCAGTAATACCACCCATAGATCGAGAGCGCTACGTAGATCACCTGAAGGCCCGCATCCGCGTAGAGCCGCACCTCGTAGAAGACGACCAGGTACGCCAGCACGCTCACGAGGCCCACGGGCCAGCACCAGATGTTCTGCCGGATGTTCAGCACCACGTAGAGCACGCCGGTCACGAAGCCGACGAGCTCGAGGAGGTTGAACCCGCGATAGAACAATTCCTGAAAAACGTCCACGGCGCCCCCCGAATGATCCTGCGTAACGACGACCGTTCAAATTACCACCGAACGGTCATGGGATGCCGTTCGTTTCGACAAAAACCCGGCGAAACCGCGCGGTCCGGTCCGCTGATGCCGCCTGCAGGCTTTTGTCCGTATATTGAGAAATCGGAAACGCTTCCGATACCAGACACCGCATCTTTCCCGAAGCCTGGAGGCCAACCTTTGAAAACACCGTATGGAAACATTGTCGGCTGGGGCAAATACGCGCCCGAGCGCATCGTGACGAACGACGACCTTGCGCAGCGGGTCGATACGAGCGACGAATGGATCCGCGCCCGCTCCGGCATCCGCGAGCGCCGGATGGTCGGTGAGGACGAGCACACCTCGACGATGGCCGTCGGGGCGAGCCGGGAAGCCCTCGAAAAAGCCGGGCTTGCCGCCGCCGACCTCGACCTGATCATCGTGGCCACCTCCAGCCCGGACTACCTCACCCCGCCCGTTTCGAGTCAGGTGCAGGACCTCCTCGGCGCGTCGTGCGGGGCGTTTCAGGTGGTCGTCGGATGCACGGGCTTCGTCTACGCGCTGGCCATCGCACAGCAGTTCATCGCCACGGGCGCGTGCCGGACGATCCTCGTCGTCGGCGCGGAGCTGACGAGCCGGTGGATCGACTGGGAGGACCGCGCCACGTGCGTGCTCTTCGGCGACGGCGCGGGAGCGGTCGTCCTCCAGGCCACCGACGAGCCTTCGGGCGTGCTCGCCTTCGTCCTCGGCTCCGACGGCTCCGGGGCCGAGCACCTCATCGTCCCCGGCGGCGGTGTGGCCCACCCGCCTTCACACGAGACCGTCGACGCCCGCCTCAACTACGTTCGCATGAACGGGCGCGAGGTGTTCAAGTTCGCCACGCGGAAGATGCCCGAAACGCTCGAAGCGGTGCTCGGCAAGGCCGGGCTGACGGTGGACGAGCTGGACCTGCTGATCCCCCATCAGGCCAACCTCCGGATCATCGAATATGCCGCCGGGCAACTCGGCATCCCGATGGAGAAGGTGGTCGTCAACGTGGACCGGTACGGCAACACGTCGGCGGCCTCGATTCCGCTGGCGCTCTGCGAGGCGCTCGACGAGGGCCGCGCCCGCCCCGGCGACACGCTGGCGCTCGTGGCCTTCGGCGCGGGGCTGACGTGGGCCTCGGCCGTCGTTCGCCTCGGCCTGCACACCCCGGCCCTCCGGGCGTCGGCGACCGAGGCGGAAGCCGTCTCGTGAGACAGAACGCGGGCTGACGCAGGGTTTGGGGTGAGGGCCGACCGGCCGGTCGCCCCTGCGCGGGGTATGGGAAACTCACGCCAAACGATTCCCGCGTCCCGGGCGTCCGGCGTCTGATCTCCGGCGGCGCGGCATCCCGGCGTCCCGACGATCTTTTTTCCGGCGCGATAGTTAGCGATGCTCAGCATATGCACCGGAACGGCGAAACGATGACAACCACGGCGACGGACAGTGTCTTGCTCTCATGGGTGGATCTGCGAACGGATCCGTATGCGCGGGGCCGCGACGGCGAGCGCGAGGTCGGCCCCACGCTGACGCTCCTCTTCGATCCCGAGTCCCCCTATCGCGGGCGCGTCTCGAACGTCGTCCTCTTTTACCGGAAGCCCACCCACGACCCGAAGCGGCACGAGGACTTCGCCGCCGCCGACGCGACGCGGAAAGAGATCGAGCGGCTCGGCGCAAAGCAGCGCGTCCGCGTCGAACTCGTGCCGTGGCACGGCGAAGATCCGACCGACCATCGAAACATTTTTGACTTCCTCAGCCCCCGCGTGGCCGAACTCGGGGAGCGTTTCGCCGGGCAGCCGCTCGTCGTCCACATCAGCCCCGGCACCCCGGCGATGCAGACGGTGTGGGTGCTCATGGCCGAGATGGGGCTCATCCGCCCGCCGTTCACGGCGGTGAAGAGTCTCCGGCGCGCGCACCGGGCGGGTCGCCCCGCCGTCGTTCCCGTCAGTCTCGACATCCCGACCTTCTACAAGGCCTTTCACAAGGCGCGGCCCCGGCACGTGGCCTCGGTCGAGGACGTGGTGCTCTTCGATCCCCGCCGCTTCGTCTCCGAAAAGCTCAAGCGGCTCTATGCCGACGCGCGCCGCTTCGCGCAGCTCAACGTGCCCATCCTCATCCTCGGCGAACGCGGCACGGGCAAGACCACCCTCGCCTCGTGGATCCGGAGCAACAGCCCCTTCCGCGAACCGAAGAAAGACGCCTCGTGGCCGTCGGTGCCGTGCAGTCAGTACAGCCCCGAGACGATGCGCGCCGAGCTTTTCGGATATGTCAAAGGCGCGTTCACCGACGCCAAGCAGGACACCGAAGGCCTCCTCCACGCCGCCCACGGCGACACCCTCTTTCTCGACGAGATCGGCGACATCTCGCGCGACCTCCAGCGCATGCTCATCCGCGCCCTCGAGGAGAAACGCTTCTCCCGCGTCGGTGCGACGACGCCCGAGACGAGCGCCTTCCGCCTCCTCACGGCGACGAACATGCCGTGGGACGACCTCCGGGAGCGCCTCGACGCCGACTTCCTCGACCGCATCAGCGTGCTCCGCCTGGAGATGCCTCCGCTCCGGGAGATGCGCGAGGATCTGCCGTGGCTCTGGCGGCACATCTTTCAGGAGGCGCTCAAGAGGGCCGGCATGCCTCCGGCGCGCCTCCGGCTCACCCCGGCGGATCACGAGCGGGTGGTGCGGCGCCTCCGCGAGCATCCGCTCCCCGGCAACCTCCGCGACCTCTTCCGCACGGCCTATCATCTCCTGGCCGCGTGCATCGACGAGCCGGACCCGCACACCGGCGACGACCGCGTCGGCTATGCGCTCAAACAGGCGCTCTCGGCCCGCGCCGCTCCGACGAACCGCCTCGCCGAAGCCGTCGCCGGAGCCTTCGCCCACGGCGAGCCCCTCGATGCCCTCGTGCCCGACGGAGAGGCCGTCTCCACGCGCGACGTCGAGCGGGCGTTCCGCCGGTACCTCGCCGAGGAGTTCCGACGCATCGCCCGCCTGCGCGGCGTCAAGCCGCAGGACCTGTGCGACGTGACCGATCGCACGCTTCAAAAATGGGTCAAAGGCGAGTCCTGAGCGACCGGTCGTTGGAGCGAGGGACGCGCCCTTCCGGCGTCCTCGGGAAAAGACACGCGCTTCGCATCGGGCGAACGATTCTTCTTTTCGAACAAAGCCCGGAAGCCCGAAGGCGACGCTGACGCCGCGAAAGGGACGATGGTGCGGCGGAGGCGGGTTTCGGTATGCGCTTTGACCCGTCAGCCGGGCGAACGACGCCCCGCACCCGACGCCGACGCTCATGAACCGGATCGCTTCGACTTTCGCTCTTCGCCCGTGGCCGCTCGCCGGCCTCCTCGCCTTGTTCGCGCTTGCCGCCTGCTCGTCTACCCGTCCGGCGGGTCCGCGCTCGTGGAGCGGCGCGGCGGAGCGGCCCGCCCACACCGGCGAGACGCGCGCCCACGCGCGTTCGAACGCTTCGGCGGAGACGCCGGACGACGCGCCTCCGGAAGAGGCGCCGGGGCCGGACGTGATGATGCTCCGAGCCGGGATCTATGACGCGATGTCGCGGGTGAGCCTCGCGCAGGCTGCCGGCGACACCGAGGGCATCGAGGCCGCGCTCGACGAAGCCATGAACGGCATCCGTCGACTCGCCGCCACCCCCGCCGCCCTCGACGACGCCGAGATGCGCGAACTCTACCGCTCCGTCGTCACCGCGTACGAGCAGTATTACGGCGTCCCGGACACGCTTCAGACCGAGTACGGCGCCATCTTCGCCTTTCGCGACGCCATGTTCTCGGCCATGAACGAACTCGACGAACCACTCCTCGAAGACGTCATGCTCCCGGACGTGCAGCCCGTGGCGATGACCATCCCGCTGCACCGGAACCGCCTCGTCGAACAGAGCATCCGATATTTGCTCAAGGAGCCCGACAAACACCTCCACCACTGGCTCAGCCGTTCGGCGACCTACTTTCCCATGATCGAACGGATCCTCCGTGAAGAGGGCGTGCCCGACGAACTGAAATACCTCGCGATGATCGAGAGCGGGCTCAATCCGCGGGCGCGGAGCCGGGCGAGCGCCGTCGGGATGTGGCAGTTCATGTCGGCCACGGGGCGGGCCTATGGGCTGAAGGTGGACCACTGGGTGGACGAGCGCCGCGACCCGGAGAAGGCGACGCGGGCGGCGGCCCGGCACCTCCGCGATCTGTACGAGGCGTTCGGCAACTGGCATTACGTGCTCGCCGCATACAACAGCGGCGCGGGGCGCGTGCGGCGGGCGATGCGGCGGGCAGGCGTCTCCTCGGCGAAGGAGACGGAGGTATGGAAGATCTATCCGTACCTCCCGCGCGAGACGCGCAATTATATCCCGATGTACATGGCGACGGTGATGGTAGCCTCGGATCCCGCCGCCTTCGGCGTGAAGGACGTGCGCCCCGGCCCGCGATACACGTATGACGTGGGCGCCGTCGAGGGCATGATCGATCTCCGCGCGGTGGCCGAGATGGCGGGGACGGACGTCGAGACGATCCGAGCGCTCAATCCCGAGCTCCGGCAGTGGACGACGCCGCCGGCGAACGCGCCGTACCGCCTCCGCCTGCCCAGGGGCACGCACGAGCGCTTTGCCGAGGCCTATGCCGCGCTCCCCGACGAACGCAAACGGAGCGTCGCCACGTACACCGTCCGCCGCGGCGACACGCTCGGCAAGGTCGCCCGGCGCTACGGCACGACGGTGGCGGCGCTCAAAGACGTGAACGGGCTCCGGAGTTCGACCATCCGGACGGGGCAAACCCTGCACGTGCCGGTCCCGTACGAGACGTATGCCGGCGCGACCGACGCCCCGCCCGAGACGCCGCCCGCCCGGAGCTCCGCCGCGACGCCCGTGGTGGAGGCCTCGATGGCGGCGCCGACGCCCGCCGCGACCCCGCCCGCCGGCACGCGCGTCCGATACCGCGTCCGCCGCGGCGACAACCTGACGGAGATCGCCCGGAAATACGGCGTCACGGTGGCCGACCTCCGACGGTGGAACGACCTCGCGGGCAGCCGCATCAACGCCGGAGAGACCCTGACGATCTTTCCCGGCGGCGACGCCTCCCCGGCTCCGACGGCGACCTCGCACAAGGTCCGCCGCGGCGAGAACCTGACGAAGATCGCGAAGAAGTACGGCGTCACGGTGGCCGACCTCCGGCAGTGGAACGACCTCCGGGGCGACCACCTCCGCGTCGGGCAGCGGCTGACGGTGAAGGCGTCCTCTGCGTCGTCGGGGAAGGGGCGATGGATCTCGTACGCCGTCAGGCGCGGGGACAACCTGACGAAGGTCGCGAAGAAGTACGGCGCGACGACGGCGGAGCTGCGGAAGTGGAATGCCCTTCGCACGGACGTCCTCCGCGTCGGGCAACGGCTGGCCATCTTCCTCCGATGAGGCCCGCGTCGCCCGAGGCGGATCACCCACACGAACCTCTCTCCGATCATGATCGAGAAACAACGTCCCACCGCGCGAAACATCCTCGACGCCGTCGTGCAGGCCATGTATGAGGCGCAGGAGCCGCTCGACGAGGGGCTCGTCCTCGTGCCTCCGGTCTTCGACGTGCTCTTGCATCCGGCGGCGTATCAGGACCTGAAATCGCTCGTGCCCCGGATCAAGAAGCAGGCAAAGCAGCGTCTCGACGCCGAACTCGAACGCCTCAACCGTCGGGGTGCGGAGGAGGGGTTCTTCCGGCGCGCGGCGCATCAGGTGCTCCGCTGGTTCTCCGCCGAACGATACCTTCAGCGCACGTACGGCGGCGCGGCCACGTATGAGCGGGCGGGAGAGGCGTGGTCCATCGACATCGGCGTGACCGCCGAGCCGGACGCAGGCCTCGACTACCTCGCCGTCGAGACCGACTTCGCGGCGCACGCGCAGACGGCGTTCAAGGGTCGCCCGACGGTGAACATCCGCCGCCGCACGGTGGTGCTTCCGGACGGGCGCTTCGAGACGGTGCTCACCACGGACCGCCCCGCGCCCCCGCTCGTGCCCGGCGCGCATCGCCT